>CAIXUF010001154.1 GCA_903922535.1 Candidatus Hydrogenedentota bacterium | reverse complement strand
CTTGACCGCGTCGATGACGTTGTCTTTCCTGATCGGCCGGTTGCCGCCCGTGGGATCGATTTCGTAGCCGACCTTGCCGTCAAGCCAGCTGACGGCGCCGCAGAGACCCAGCCGTTCCGGGCTGATGACGCAGATGTGGTTGGGCGCAAAGGATTGGCAGAGCGAGCAGGAAAAGAACACGTCAACCTTTTCGTCGGTCATTCCCATGATGCGCTCATCGCGCTGCGCATAAGACTTGCGTGCCTCCTGCAGCGCGGCCTGGAGCGGCGCCTGCTCGGTGATGATCTTCACCTGCACCTTATCCACGATTTTGCTGTAAAGGTTGTGTATCTGGGCATGAATGATCGTTCCCAGATGCTTCAGCCTGAATCCGCTGGCGTAGGCTTCCTTGCTGATGCGGACCCAGATAATGTCGCGCTGGCTCATGTGGAAGATGCCCATGGCGTAATTCAGGAAGTCGTGGATCTTGCGCTCGATGAGGGGTTCAAAATCGCTGTGCATGGCGCGTCCGGCAACCTCCACCACGATGCCCAGGGGCATGGCTTCGCCCACCTTGACGGTGTCGATGTCCGGGCCGATGATCTCGATCTTGCCATCCTCCAGTTTGTCCATCTCCCGCATGTGCACGAACTCGAAAGCGGTGGAGTATTTTCCTCCGAATTCCACGTGCATGTCCTCACGCCGTACCCTCTCGCCCTCGAAGGCGGCAGAGAAGGAGACCGGGATGTCGATCTGCGATACGGACACCTTGACGCCGCGGATTTCAATGCAGCGCGGTACGATATTATCGTAGTTCAACTCATGAACGACGTGTTCATAAGTGCAGATGCCGGTCGGCAGGATTTCAGGGATATTCGTATCTGCAATCACCGGGAAGCCCATGTCGATGGCGCCAGCCCCTGTGGCGTATTTCAGGTCGTCAACTTCTCCGAGGGCCAGGCCGAAGGCGAAAACACGGTTCTTGCAATACTCCAGGCAGGCGCGGGCGTTGCCCGGCTTGATGCCGCCGAACGTCATGGCGCCGCGGATCGCCCAATTCAACGGATAAATGCCGCTGATCGTGTCCCGGCCGTAGGGGACGATGTAGGTGTCCCATCCCATTTGCACTTTTTCCTCGATCAGTTGATCAATGATGCTGACGCCGCCGGTAGAAGACCCGACAAATACCATGATGTTGCGCTTCTGAAATTCGCGGACAATCTTCACCGCGATTTTGCTCGTTGGCGCCGCGCCCAGGATGGCCGCGAAACCCGGCATGCGGCCGTCCACGAGTTGAATTCCCAGGGTGCGCAGGATGGTGTCCGTGAAGAACCCGTTACAGTCCTTCTGAGGCTCCTGGGCGTAGAGGTAGCGCAGGACCATGATGATCTCCTCGGAGAGCAACGTGGCAATGCCCGCGTCCAGGGCCGTTCCAAGATATGGGAACCACAGCTTGTCGCTGGGGGCGGGCCCCAGGAGATCCTTGGCGTGGTCAAGAACCGGCTTCATCTGGATGAGCTTTTCTATCTTCAGCCCCATCAGGGCGTGTGACATGGGCAGATAATACGCTGTGTCGGGAAACCCGACCGGCGTTTCCGCGCCTTTTTCCTGGAGAGCTTTTTCGTAAAAAGCCTCTGCCTGCCGATAAATTTCATGCCCGCCTCGAATGGCGGCGCTCGCTATGATCTTGGACATGACTCAACTCCTTTCATCTCACGTTGCACATAAGCCCACTTTTCCCGCACACCGGGCGGTCTCCTGACGCCGGCAAACAGGACAGGTTCTCAAGGTTTCATCCGGTACTGCCGTACGTCCCTGCAGTCCGGCCACTTGCTTCTCCGTTGCGAAGGGGGTTCCGCAGTGCCGGCACGGAATCATTTCAAGCCGCGTGTGCAATTGCTCCATGACTCGTACGCCGCCTTCATCCGTCATGTGGAGCGCGCCGGTCGGACAGACGTGAACGCAAGCCCCGCACCCGATGCACCGCTCGGAATCCACACCCAGCGGGCTCGTGATCGTGCGCCGGGAGCCCCGGTTGGCGTATCCGATGGCGGATCGGCCGATCGCTTCCTTGCAGACGCGGACACATAAACCGCAAAGAATGCAGCGTTCACCCGCCGCGGCGCCCTCCGCCGAATGGAAGCGCGGATGATCGGCGCCATATTCTTTGGCCAGTCTGCGAATCTGGGCCACCTTGGGGCACCGGGCCAGGAGGAACTCCAGCACCATGCGGCGGGTTTGCCGCACCCGCTCGGTGTTCGTTTCCACCACGTCGCCGTCGCCGGGTTGGTAAACGCACGAGACGACGAGCCTTGTCCGCTCGCCCCGCCGGACCTCCACCATGCAGAGGCGGCAGGCGCCGTAGGGAAGGATCGCTTTGTGGTCGCACAGGGACGGGATCGAAAAGCCGTTTCGCTGCGCAATGCGCAGGAGACTGTCGCCCGCCGGAGCCTTTACCGGCTTCCCGTTGATCGTCAGCGACTTCGGGTCCACTTCGTCCATGTCGATCTCCTCAGGTCACTTCCACGGCGTCAAACTTGCATGCGTCCAGGCATGATCCGCACTTGATGCAGCCGGATTGGTCTATCGTATGCAGCTTTTTCTTCTCACCGGAAATTACATGCACGGGACATTTCCGGGCGCATGCCGTGCAGCCGGTGCACTTGTCCTCTAGAATCTTGAAGGTGATGAGCGCCTTGCACACCTTGGCCGGACACCGGTGATCTTCGATGTGCGCGCGGTACTCCTCCGCGAAATATCGCAACGTGCTCAAGACAGGGTTGGCCGCCGACCCGCCCAGCGCGCACAGCGAGCCGTCTGTCGTGGCCTGGGCCACTTCGCGTAGCAGGTCCATGTCGCCGGTCTTGCTGCGTCCCTGGCAAATGTCGGTGAGGATTTCCAGCATGCGGCCCACGCCCTCGCGGCACGGAACGCACTTTCCGCACGATTCGTCCTGCAGGAAAGCCAGGAAATACCGGGCCACGTCCACCATGCAGGAAGTCTCGTCCATCACAATCAGGCCGCCGGACCCCATCATCGAGCCTGCCTTGGTGAGCTCATCGAAGCCAATGGGCAGATCGAGCAGCGACTCCGGCAGACAGCCGCCCGACGGACCGCCGGTCTGAACGGCCTTGAACGCCTTGCCGCCGGGGATACCGCCGCCGATATCGAATATCAGCTCCCGGATGGGCATGCCCATTGGCACTTCCACAAGGCCCGTGTTGATGACTTTTCCGACCAGTGAAAAAATCTTTGTGCCTTTCGATGTGGCACAGCCGATGGAGGCATACCAGTCGGCCCCGCGGGTGATGATAAAGGGGACGTTGGCCCAGGTCTCGACGTTGTTCAGGTTCGAAGGTTTTCCCCAGAGCCCGCTATCCACGGTGTGAATGTACTTGGCGCGGGGCTCTCCGGCTTTTCCCTCGATGGAGGCCATGAGCGCGGTGGATTCTCCGCATACAAAGGCCCCGCCGCCCCGCGCGATCTGAATGTCGAAATCAAAACCGGACCCAAGAATGTTGCGTCCCAGGAAGCCTCTTTCACGAGCCTGCGCCACAGCCACGTTGATATGCTTCACCGCCAGGGGATACTCGTCCCGGACGTACACGTAGCCCTCGCTGGCACCGATGGCAAAGGCTCCGATGAGCATGCCTTCGATGACGCGGTGGGGATTGCCTTCCAATAGACTGCGGTCCATGTAGGCGCCGGGGTCCCCCTCGTCCGCGTTGCATACGACGTACTTGGGAGAGCCGTGTGCCTTGCGGCAGGAGGTCCACTTGCGCCCGGTCGGGAATCCGCCGCCGCCGCGGCCGCGCAGTCCCGAGCGCGTGATCTCTTCGATGATCGCTTCGGGTTGCATCTTCAAGGCCTTGGCAAGGGCCGTATAGCCGTCGGCGCGCTGCAGGTAGTGATCAATGTTGGTTGGAGAGATGTGCCCGTTGTCGCCGAAGATGATGCGGTGCTGTTTCGCATAGAAGGGGATGTCCCCTTCGTGGATCCGCGGCGTCTGGCTGGCCGCGTCACGGTACAGGAGCTTGTCGATGATCTTGCCCCCCACGATGGTCTCGCGCACGATGGCGGGAACGTCCTGGGGTTTGACCTTCTGGTAGAAGATGTTTTCCGGCCGCACGAGCACGATCGGCCCGCGGTCGCAGAACCCGTGGCAGCCGCTCTGAACGAAATCAACCTTGCCGCTCACGCCGAGGAGTTCGAGCTCGCGTTTTACAGCCGACGCCACCGCCTCGCAACCGTAGGCCTGGCAGCCTGTGCCCCCGCAGACGACCACGCCGACCTGCTTCTCCATCAGCCGTGAAACGTCGAGTGGGGGCGTGTCAGGCTTTGTTTCTTCCGCCGCGGCGGCAACCGGCTCGCCGTCCACCGTCTTCATCAGCTTTTCCAGGGACGCAGGCGATGCCTGATAGTAACGGCCGTCAATGACGACCACGGGGCCGAGTGCACAAGCCCCAAGGCAGTTCACCGTCTCCAAGGTGAATTTTCCGTCCGCGGTGGTTTCGCCCGGAGAGATGTGCAGCTGTCGCGCCAGCTCATCCACGAGCCGCGGCGCGCCGCGCACGTGACAGGCCGTTCCTGCGCACACTTTGACGGTATGCTTCCCCCGCGGCTTGAGGCCGAAGGCCGTGTAGAACGTGGCGACGTGATAAACTTCCGATAGAGGGACATCCAGCTTGCGGGAAACCTGGCGCAGCGACTCCTCGGGGAGGTAACCGAACACGGCGTTGACGTCCTGAAGCACGGGGATCAGGGACGACCGCGCGGCGGCGTGCTTTCCCAGCGACTCGTTCAGCGTGGACTCGATTTGTTCGGCCGTCACGGGGTTCATGGATCAGTCTTTTGTCGCAGATCGCTCAATCTGCAGCAGGTAGGCTCCTCTTTTCTCTCGCGTAACCTCGGTCAGGCTCTTGAACTCCAGGGCTTGGACGGGACAAGCGGCTACGCAGGCCGGAAGCTCGCCCCTCTCGACCCGCTCGAAACACTGGTCGCATTTGATGATCGCCTTGGAGTACCGGTCCATACGGATGACGCCGAAGGGGCAGGCGAGGACACAGGCCTGACAGCCGACGCACAAGTCAT
>CAIXUF010001153.1 GCA_903922535.1 Candidatus Hydrogenedentota bacterium | reverse complement strand
GCAGCAGCGCGCCCGCCAGCAGGGCAAAACCCGAAAGCAGCGGCATGGGCAGGGAAACCAGCAGGATCACCGGAAGGAGCGCTATGCGCACCACCATGGCCAGCGCGGGCGACGCGGCCACCAGGTCCGCAATTGGCGGACTGACGTGATAGTACACATCCACAGCGGCGGTGCCCAATGCGCCGGTCAGCAGCGTGTTGTCGCGAAATTCGCGAAGCCGGTCGATTTCGGGGGCCAGCGGTGTCCCCCACGCCGCCGTGGCAATAAAGCAGGGGCCTCCCCCGCGGTTCACCTCCGCAAGATCCACGATGCCCAGAGCCGCAAGCGCCAGCAGCGGAATGCCCAGATACTGCGTCAGGCTGTACGTGACCGGTGCCGCATTGACGGTGATGTCCACCGTGCCGGCGACCGTGCTGTAGTTCGTGGCATCCGACGGGGTGAACGTGACGGCCGCCGTATAGGTTCCGACAACGCCGGGCACGGTGGTGGGCGCGGTAAACGTGAAGGTTCCCGGCACGGAGGCCGCGCCCCCGGTGAAGACGGAAGACTCCAGGGTCTGACCGTAGGTGATGGCGCTACCCGCGGGCCAGGCCGTGACCGTGGGCGTCGCCGAGTTCACGGTTACGCTCACCGTGCCGGCCACAGTGGTGTAATTCGTCGCGTCGGTGGGCGTGAAAATGACATCCGCCACAGAACTCCCGGCGTTGGGAATGGTGTCGGGCGCGGCAAAGACAAACCTTCCGGAAACGGAGGCGGTGCCTCCAGTCAATGTTGAAGCCGAAAGTTTGTCGCCGTAGATGATGGCGCTGGCCGTGGGCCATGCGGTGACCGTCGGCGTGTAGGCAGCCTTCGCCTGCGAGAGTTGTTCCAGCCCCTGCACCACCATGGGGGACAGACTCTCAGCGCCCGTTGCACGAACAGGAACAAGCAGAATGATTGCCACAATCAGGGCCAGACACGCGGTTGATCGCATGGGAATTCCTTTCAAGAGACTTTCGACGAACAGACACCCTAGAAGTTTACACCAACACCGGCGCCCACGGAAGCGGACCATTTCGGTATCCCCCCCACGAGCGGGTCACTGTCATAGCCGAGGCTGAAATCCAGCCTTAGCCGCAGCCGGTCGTTCAGCGGAAACAACAAAGACGCCTCCGAGCTTCCGCGCAGGCCGCCGGGATCGGACAAACCCGGGAACAGATCCAAAGCGCCGATCAGGGTCAGGTGGCGGGACAGGAGATTATAGTAGCGCAAGCCGAGATGCAGCGCCACATCGGAACGGCGCGATCCATCGCCGGGGGTGTTGATGTCATTGGGATTCCATTCTTCCCGCGCAACGTCAAGCCCCAGGTAGGCGTCCAGCGCGTTGTTGGTTGTCGGCACGAACGCTTTGTACAGGCCCAGCGCCAGATGGCCGCGCAGGTCCAGCGCCCGGTCCGTGTCCCGATCCAGGCCCGCCCAAAGATACGGATTCAATCCGCCGCCAACCGTCTTTACCCGGGCTTCCGCACTGAGGTAATCCAATCCGGCGTTGTCGTCGTCGGCGGCCCCGGCAACCCCGATCGCCCAAGCCTTTTTGTCGTCCCTGCCGCCCAGTTCGCCTCGCAGTACCGGCGCAAATCCGTCCTTGCCCCCCGAATGGAAGCGCACCCCCAAATCCGCGGAGGCCGCGGTCCCCTCGGCCAACGGCCCGCCCATGAGGCTCGGTGCGGAGGGCGAACTGGGAATCAACAGGGCCTCCTTGAGCCCCCGCAGGTCCACCGGTTCAGCCTCGGCCCCGTTCAGCGGAAGAATAACACTGGCGGCTTCCTTGTTGGAGAAACGGCCGTACCGCGTGCTGCCGTCCGCCACAGTGATCACAAAATTCTTGTCCGTAGCCAGCGATTTCACCGTGTCCATGGGCACCATCATCTGCCCGGAAAGGCTGGTCTTATAGGTCAGTGTACCCTCTTTAATTCGGAGCAGGGAACCAGACAGCGACTCCCCGCTGTCCAGTACCAAGACATCGGCAGCAGCATTTACCCCGGCCAGCAGCAGCCCGGTTATGCAAATAACCCTATATATCATGTCTGCTTACATCGTAACCGTAGTGCGTCCGATTTGCAACCCCTTCCTGCGGCCGCCTCGAAGGGTTTCGGAACGCTGGTGTGGCTGGCATCATCTGTCATGTTAGAAACGAAAGCCGTCAGGGAGGACGGGGTCTTAGGTTTGTGCGAAGCCGCCGTCCGAACCCAGCATTGCGGCTACGGCTGCGCGTGCGGGCACGGTGACGGTGGACTGGTCTACCCGGGCATGCTCCGATGTGCCGAGCAGCAGTTCGCCGGGGGCCTCCAGTGGAATGGTGGCCGTCCGTTTTCCGAAGTTGAGCAGGATGATAACCGACTGGTCGTCGTGGCGGCGGACGTAGCCGAAGAGGTTGGCGGGAAGTCCTTCCAGGAGGGTCAGGGACCCGGCATGCAGGGCGGGCAGCTCGCGCCGTAGTTTTAGGAGCGTCCGGTAGAGGTTGAGCAGGGATTGGGGCGTGGCCGCCTGGCTTTCCACGTTGCGGTCGTGCTTGTTTTGCCCGTTTACCGGCAGCCACGGCACGGCGTCGGGCGGACAGAAGCCCGCATGCTCCCCGGCGGTCCACTGCATCGGCGTGCGGTTCATGTCACGGTTGAGGTTGATGGGCAGCCATCTGCGAAGCGTGTCGGGCACCCGGTTCCACAGCTTGGACACAGGGTCTTGTGCCTGCGCTTTCGGGATGAAGAGGTCGGTCATGCCGATCTCCTCCCCCATGTACACGGTGGGCACGCCCCGCGCCGTGAGCTGGAACATGGCCAGCATCTTCATCAGTTCCATGTCGTCGCCGATGCGGCTCATGAGTCGGCGCATGTCATGGTTGCCGAAGACATAGGTGGGCTGGAAAGGCGGCGGAAAGCGTTTCTCGAATTCGGCCACCAGGTTGCGGAACCACCGGGCGCGGCGCTGCCAGGGCAACAGGAAGATCATGTCGAAAAGGAACGCCAAGTTCAGGCCGTCGTTCGTTTCGCCGCCCAGCAGTTGCCGGACCTCGCGTTTGTCGCCGATGGCTTCTCCGAGCAGGATCCGCTCCGGCTCGCCGAACTCGCGCATCACGTTGCGCAGTTCCCGGCAGAAGGGGAAGATGTCCGGGTGATTGTGCTGCATGCAGGGGTTATGGAGGCTGGGCATACCGCCGTCGTACAGGCCGGGTTGAAAGGGGTTGTCCCGGAATTGGGCGTCTTTCATGAGCGCGCTGAAGAGATCGAGCCGGAATCCGTCCACGCCCCGCTCCAGCCACCGCCGGACCACGGCAAACATGGCTTCCTTGACTTCGGGGTTGCGCCAGTTGAGATCGGGCTGAAAAGGGAGAAAGGAGGCCATGTGCCACTGGCCGCGCTCCGCGGCATAATGCCATGCCCCGCCGCCCGGAAAGGCGGTCCAATTGTTGGGCGGCCGGTTGGGTGGGCCGTCCCGCCAGATGTACCAGTCCGATTTGGGGCCGGTCCGGGACTGGCGCGATTCGAGAAACCAGGGATGCTGATCCGAGGTGTGGCTGAGCACCATGTCGAGCAGTACTTTGAGCCCGCGCCGGTGCGCCTCTTCGAGCAGTTCCGTGAAGTCCCGCATCGTCCCGTATTCGGGCGCCACACGGTCGTAGTCCGTGATGTCGTAGCCGTGATCGGCCAGCGGGCTCAGGTAGAATGGTGAAATCCAGATCGTCTCGAAACCGAGATCCCGGACATAATCCAGTTTCCCGATGATCCCGCGCAGATCGCCGATGCCGTCACCGTTCGCATCGCAAAACGAGCGCGGATACATCTGGTATACCGTTGTCTTGTGCCACCAGGGGATCTTCATGGCGGGAATTGTACACGAAGACTCTTGCCAGATGCCCATATGCGCCCGGGCCAAACACCGCGCGGCATGCCGGCGGTGGCAGGCGTGCAGGGCCATCCCGTTCATTGCTTCCCGGGGTGCGCGAACGTACAATGAGTCTCTGAAAGGAGAACTTTATGAGCCTGTTAATCGGACTGCTGACGGTGGTGTCGGGAGCCACCCTGAATGACCAGCTTGAGAAATTCCCCATTGGTTTCTGGAACTATGCGCCCATTGAGGTGTTTGACGAGGCCAAGATCCAGGAGTGGCAGGATGCGGGCATGACGCTCACCATGGGGCCGGAATACACCGCCACGCCGGAGAACGTCGCGCGCATGAAGAAGATTCTGGATTGGGCGCAGGCGCGCGGCATCAAGCTTATCATCTGTGATCCGCGCACGGGGGTGTCCGCGCCTCTGGCGGACGACTATGCCGCCCGCGCGGCGCAGGCGGCCGCCGACTTTGCCGGCCATCCCGCCACCTTTGGCTTTCATCTGCTCGACGAGCCGGACAAAGCCGCCTTTCAGCCGGTCTGCGACGCGGTGGGACTCGCCAAACAGGCCGCGCCCCAATGCCACCCGTTTGTGAACCTCTTGCCGTGGCACGTCGGCGCGGAAAAGCGGGTGGGGGCCGCCGACTGGGGAACCTATCTGGACGATTTCCTGAAGAAATCACAGGCCGAATTCCTCTGTTACGACTGCTATTCACAGATGCTTCCGGAAAAGTCCGGACTGACCATGTACTTCCGCAACCTCACCCAGTACCAGGCGGCGGCCAAGCGCGCGGGCGTGCCTTTCTGGACCACTATCCTGTCCGTCGGCCACTTCCACTACCGCTGCCCCAGCGAGGACGACATCCGCTGGCAGTTCAATTCGGCCGTTGCCTACGGCGCGCAGGGCATCCTCTATTTCTTCTTCTACATGCGCAACCCGAACGACAATTACCGACTGGCGCCCGTGGACGAATTCTGGGACCGCACACCGTCGTTTGGGAGCCTGAAACGCATCAACAAAGGGTTTGTCAAACGCTATGGGCGTCTGTTCCTCGACCTCACCCTTGACAAGGCGATGCAGTGGCCGGAGGCGGTGTCCGGCTGTGCCCTGTTCGAACCGGACGATCTCATCAAGGAGGTCTCGACGGGAAAGTATCCTGTTATTATTTCGCGGTTCCACGACAAACAGGGGCAGCCCTGGATCGTGCTCGTCAACAACAGCACGGACGAGAGCGCCGATCCGGTCGTCACACTCAACGGTGCGGGAACGCAGGCGTTCCAGATGGACTGGAACCAGAGGGAAACGGGCGTGGGCGTGGAGAAGAAGGACGGCTGCGTCAGAATCAGCCACTGGCTCGCGCCGGGCCAAATGGAGGCGTACCGCATCGCGCCCGCACCATGAGGCGGTGGGCTTGACGTTCGGTACGGACCATTGGGATGTGTCCGACCGGCCAGCATGTTGCCGTTGGGAAAGTCGCGCATGTCGTATACTGTTCTGTCCAACCCGGGGCTGTGGTTTGCGGGAGGAGCCGCGCAGGTCGCGCGGTTTCCCATGGCGGACCCGTCGGCGGCGAAAGGCGCGCAGTGAAAAAGAAGACCGGTGACCGTTCCGAACACGGAGCCGAGTTGCGCCAAACGACCGGGGAGGCCGCCCGCGAAACTGCGGCCCGGCCGTGGGATGCCCCCGATTGGCCGTCGCCCGAGGAAGCACGGCGGACGCTGCACGAACTGCGGGTTCAGCAGGTTGAACTGGTGATGCAGAACAACGAGCTGCGCCGCGTACAGGGGGAATTGGACGCCGCACGGGCGCGGTATTTCGACCTGTACGACCTGGCCCCGGTGAGCTATTGCACCATGGGCGACGATGGGCTGATCAAGGAGGCCAACCTTACGGCGGCGACACTGCTGGGTGTGGACCGGGGCACACTGGTCAGTCAGCCGTTCACCCGCTTCATCTTTTGCGAAGATCAGGACATCTTCTACCTTCTCCGCAGGAGACTCTTCGGGAGCGGCGAACCCCAGGCGTGCGACCTGCGCATGATGAAAAGGGACGGAACGGTGTTCTGGGCGCATCTCGAAGCCTCCGCCGTGCAGAACGACGATGGCGTCCCCGTGAGCCACATGGTTGTAAGCGACATCACTGAGCGCAAGTGGGCCGAGGAGGCTTTGCACGCCAGCGAGGAGCGTTTTCGTCTGGCGGCACAGTACAGCAGCGATTACATCTATGAACGGGACATGCAAACGGGACAGGCGCTGTTCTTCGGCAGTATTGACTCGCGCCTGGGATACCCTGCGGGAGGGTTTCCGCGCACGCTCGACGGATGGATGGAGCATATCCATCCCGAGGACCTTTCCCGCGTGATGGAAGCCATCCAGAGCAGCGTCCACCACGGCAAACCGTATGAACTTGAGTATCGGTTGCGGAGATCCGACGGGACCTATACAGACTGGTTGGACCGCGGCTTAATACTTTGGGATGCCACGGGGAAACCCACCAAAAACATCGGGGCCGCAATGGACGTAACCGAGCGCAAGGGGGCTGATAAAGCGCTGCGCGAGAGCGAGGAGCGACTGCGTCTGGCAAGTCAGGGGGCCAAGTTCGGCACCTACATGTATGACTTTGAATCCGGCGTCGGCAATTGGTCGCCGGAACTCAAGGCCCTGTGGGGGGTGGCACCCGACCATCCCATATTGCTCGACGAGGACCATCTGTGCGCGGGT
>CAIXUF010001152.1 GCA_903922535.1 Candidatus Hydrogenedentota bacterium | reverse complement strand
TCTCGGAGGTCACGTCGCCCAGGTCGAAAGAGGCTGCGGCCGCCAGTTTGGCCAGACCCACACGGCGGTGCTTGGCCATGTGTTTAAGGCCGAGCGCGACCAGGACGCGGTTCTCACCGAGCAGCGGAACCATGTCCGCCACGGTGCCAAGGGCGGCAATGTCGAGATCGTTGGGGGTGCCGTTGAGCGCGGTGGAGAGTTTGAGCGCCACGCCCGCGCCGCAGAGCGTGCCGAGGGGGTGCCCCGGCACCTCCCGCTTCGGGTTGACCACCGCCACGGCCGGCGGAAGGGTGTCCTCAACGTTGTGGTGGTCGGTGATGATGAGGTCGATGCCAAGCGCTGCCGCCCTTTGGGCGGCGGCAAAAGAACAAATCCCGTTGTCCACGGTGACGAGCAGGCTGAAGCCCCCGGCCTTGGCCTGCTCCACCTGCTCGGGCATGAGGCCGTAGCCTTCGCGCAGCCGGTCGGGCATCTCAAAGGCCACCCGCTGCACGCCGAAGCGGTGCAGGGCGCGGGAAAGCAGGGCCGTGGCGGCAATCCCGTCCACATCGTAGTCGCCAAAAACCAGCACCGCTTCGCCGTTGTCCCGCGCCTGGGTGATGCGGTCCACGGCCTTGGCCATGTCCGTCAGCAGAAAGGGGTCCTCCAGATGGGCAAGCACCGGGTTGAGGAAGCGCTTCGCCACCTCCCCGGTGTTTATCCCGCGCAGCAGGAGCAACTGGGCAATGATGGGCGAAATGCCCGTCTGCGCGGAGAGTTCACGGGCAGCCGCCCGGTCCCCCGGCGCGATGCGCCAGCGCGGGCGCGTGCGCTCGCGGCTCATAACCGCTCACGGGCGAGGCGCGCAAGTTCCGCAACGACTTCGTCTATGGTCATGCCGGAAGTGTCCACCGGCACCGCGTCATCGGCGCGGCGCAGCGGGGAATCGGCCCGGTTGCGCGATTTTTCATCGCGCTCGTGTATCTCTGCACGTAATTTGTCCAAATCAAAGGGCTGTCCGGCTTTCTTGAGATCCTCGGCCCGGCGCTGCGTGCGGCATTCGAGGGATGCGTCGAGGTATATCTTGCACTTCGCCTTGGGAAAGACCACCGTGCCAATGTCCCGCCCCTCGGCAACCGTGGGCTGGCGCTCACCGAAACGGCGCTGCAACTCGACCAGTGTCCTGCGCACGGCGGAGGTTTGGTCCAGCTTGAAGATAAGACGGGTCACGTCCGGGGTGCGGATCGCCCGGGTCACATCCTCGCCATCCACCAGGACGCGCTGCCCGTCGGGCGTTTCCTCCATGACGAGGTCCATCGTTTCCGTGGAGGCGGCCAGCGCCTGCGGATCGTCGAGATCAACGGCATGCTTCAGCGCGCGCCAGGTCGCGGCGCGGTACATGGCGCCCGTGTCGAGGAAGGCAAAGCCCAGTTCCCCGGCCACGCGGCGCGCAACGGTGCTCTTGCCCGCCCCGGCCGGACCGTCAATGGCCACAATTTGGGTTGCCTCGCTCATGATGGACTCCGTGATTGTGCTCAAGCGCCGAGCACCCGGGCGATGTTCTCCCGGTTGGGCGGCGCGATGATGCCCTTTTC
>CAIXUF010001151.1 GCA_903922535.1 Candidatus Hydrogenedentota bacterium | reverse complement strand
CGCGGTGCTCGTCACGTACAGCACCGTCGGGGCGGCGAGGTCGACCGTGAACGTGTCGCTCGGTCCGGCTTCGGGGGCTTTGTTCCCGCCCGCGTCGACGGCCGTGTCCGTCGCGATGGAGATGCCCAGCGTCCCGTCACCGCTGATGCCGGAAATCGTCACGGTGCGCGTCGCCGTGCCCGATCCGCTCACAGCCACAGTAGTTGCGTCGGCACTGCCCGTCCTGTTTAGCGTGACGTTGCCGTCCACCAGCGTGATGTTCGAAATGCCGCTGCCGCCCGTGTCAGCGTAGGTCACCGTGTAGGTCACCTCGCTCGCGGCGTTCGCGGCCGACACCGAAGGCGCCCCAATGGAAATCGTCGGGGGCGTGGTGTCCGCGATTGTGCTCAGAGCTGCACCGGTCCCAAAGGCCGTCTCCACGGGCGTGCTTTCGCCGTTGCGCGCTTTTACCGTAAAGGTGTAGCTCGTGCCGGGTGTCAGGCCGGTCACGGTCTTGGTGCCCCAAGTCGCGGCGGTCAGCCATGCCTCCGACGCGCCCACGCTTCCGCCCGTCTGAACAAACGTGTTTCCGCCCACAGCCGGTGAGATTTGAATGGCGTATTCCGTGCCTGTCGGATTGGTGTCACCCGTGCCGATGGTGACGTCCAACGTGGTGTACTGTGCGTTGGCCACGGTGGGTGCCGTGGGCACTGCCGCCAAGGTATAGACGGTCACCGTTGCCGACCTCGTGGACTTAGCCCCCGCTTTATCGGCCCGCGCACTGAATTCATATTTGGTGGCGGGAGTTAATGGACTGTACGGCCACGATAACGCAGTCACCCCCGTTGCGGTGGGCGACTCCTCCCCAGGCAAGGTGATGCCTGCATAAACGTCAAAACTGTCCGCAGCAGGACTGTTCGGATCGGTCCAACTGTACCCGATTGAAGTCGTGCCGGGCGATCCGGCGACACCGGTCGGCGCCAGCAGCCCCGGTTCTGTCCAACCTGCCGGCGCGGCCAAGAGCGCCGCCGCGAGCACCAACAGCATCGTCCGGAAGGGTTTCATCGTGTTCATGGCACTTCGTCCTTGTGAGTTGCCCCGTGTGCAATTGCCCAACAGCATCGTCCGGAAGGATTTCATCGTGTTCATGGCACTTCGTCCTTGTGGGTTATCTCGTGTGCAATTGCATTGCCACATTGTTTGTCACCGATGGGACCAATTGGACCAAGCGGCATTGCCGCAGTTGTCGAAAGGGATCTTGAACGCCGGAACGGGACAAGCGCGGCAGGGAAGATATCGCCGCGCATCGCCCCAAAAATGGAAGACGGGACACTGGCAAAGCATTGTCCGGGCGTGGGAATGGAGATGGGCGGAGAACAGGCGCAACGAAATGAATGAGCGCGGGAAACTGTTCCCTTTGCTGATGCATATGCGCGTCCACACCTCTCCTGTCGTGATGATTTCGCGATGAAATTCTCGTCGCAACTTCGACTGCGCACCTACCCGACCTCCGCAAACTACCTCAGGCCGTTCCCGATTCTGATTTTGGTAAAGCCCCGCTTCGTATTCACTTTAATTGTCAGTTTCACCTGTCCCACACCGTATCCTCACCGCCAAAACGGTCTTGACCCGGATACGGATTAGTTCTTTTTTAACACATTCGTTTAGAAATGTCAAGCAGAATAAATCGGCGGGGCGTCAACGACCCTCGTTCTTTTGATATTGTTTTCCCTGTTTTGGTCTTTTGCGCACCGGGTTTTGTTGGATTACCTTCGTTCCCGCCCGCCCGTCTTTCATTTGTTTGCATAGGTTTCCCCTGTGTTTGTGCGGGTGACCGGAATCCGCCACCCCTGTGTTTGCATGGGTTTTCCGCCGGTTTTCGGGGCAGGGCCGGGGCGGCCCGCCCTTTGTTTGCGTCGGTTTTCCCCCCGTTTTCGCGGATGGCCACAGATGCCCCCCCCGGTCTGCCCCCCCCAGCGCCCCCCCTGCCCGTGTCGTGCCGCGCAAGCAACCGCTCCGCGGTATATTGTTTACAGAACCGGTGAATCGGGACCGATGTCGGGTGTGCCGCTCCACCTGATGACGCCGCTTTGATCGGTGTAAAGCCAGCGGTTGCCGGAAATATCCCGGTCCACCGGCTCGACAACGACCACAAAAGACGCCGCCGGGTCCGGCACGGGCATCAGCGTAAACCGGCACCCGCCCACCATGGGCCAGGCGTACTTCCTGTCGTCGCGGACAAGGTAGGGCGGGTTGGATGCGGGTTCGAGCAGTTCGTCAATGGCCTGGGCGTAGTGTCCGGTGGCGCTGTTATAGGCAACCTGCGCGCCAATAAGTGCCCGCAGGCTCCCAATCGCAAGGTTGCCCGGCGGCAGATACCCCAGCCAGCGCCACAGGGTTCCGCCCAGCCCGCCGGAAGGCTGATACGCCGGTGCGGCGGGGGCAGGTGCCGGGACGTTGGCGGGTTGCTCCACGAGGGTCGGACTGCCCGGTCCCGGCAATTTTCCGTTTTCTGCGCGGATTACTCCGCTTTGGTTGGTAAAAAAGCAGTTTTTCCCGGTCACGCCCGGTTTCCAAGGTTCCGCAGTGACGGAAAACCCGCTTTGGCCGTTGTCTGGAGAGGACAAGTGAAACAGATAGCCCCTGCGGGGCCCCTCCCAAGAGCCCTCCAGGCACGGGAAGCCCTGGGCGGGGGCGGTCAGGTCGGAAAAGACCGCGGCATAGCGGCCTGCGGCCGCGTGGAATACCGTCTGCGCCCCCACAATGAGCCGCAAATCATCCGGGGCAAGGCGTTCATTGTAAGCCGGAGACCCGATCTGGGTCGGCGGCGCCGCCGACACTCCGGCGGGTTCACCCGCCGCCTGCGTGCCGGGCACGCCCAAGAACGCCACGGCCATCACCGCAACACCGCGCAGGCAAACACGCTTGTTCATGACGGTCCGCTCCTTTGTTGCCGCCGCGCCAAGGCCGGACAATACCTAACCTACAGGAATATTCCCGTTTTCCGGACCCACAAAGAAGGCGCGACACCGAAATATCGCCCTCCGTCATCCCCGCGAAAGCGGGGATCCAGAGCTTCACCCTATGCGTAAGTCCCTGTTGGGACTGGATTCACGCCTTCGCGGGAAAGACGGAGGAGAGAGACTCTTGCCCTTATTGTGTAACCGATTCTGCAAGTGACGGATATCTCTTGAAGGCCCCTTTCCCGGGAATACCGGCGTTCCCAGTCAGTGCGCAGCCGCAGGCTTCGCGGAAGCCGGATTCTCCATAACGCCAACCATGTGCTGCATCAGGGCCGTGAAAAAGCCTTCCATGTGCGGTCCGGCCCAGGACAATTGGCCGGTTTCATAGGCCATGTTGCCTTTCTCGTCCAAAACCTCGCCATAATAACGGTCCGGGGAAATATAGCCCGCATATTCGCCCGAGAAGCCGGACACCCACAGGTCGATGCCTTTGGGCTTGGCCCAATCGCGCCAAGTGCTGGCAATTTCACCACTGAAGTCACCAGGGGCGTTCACAAAGACAGCATCGCCCACCCGCACGGCGCTCATCCAGCCGGTTGTGTGGAGGCCGGTAATGAACCTGGACAGGGGCGACAGGCGCCATTTGGTGCTGAACAGCCGCACCTGGAGCGGCGGAAGGTCGATGGGAATACCGACGCTGGCGACCTCAGCGCCGCCGGTGAAAACCGGGTTCTGGGAAGCCTCCAGCACGAGTTTGGCCAGGACGTTGCCCATGGCCTCGCACTTGCCAAAGGCCGTCGGGGCGTCCGGGGCGCTCGGGCTCATGCTGCCCACGGCCCCGCCCAGGTACACGGCCGTCGCGCCGGTGGCGCTTTCGACCGCGCGCTGCAAGTAGCCGGGATACTCGGCCGAAACCTCCATGTTGTCATCATCAAGAATGGTCGGATGGCCGGAGTAACGCATTATATAACAGCGTTTGCCGTTGGCCTTCTCGATCAGCATCCAGTTCAGCACCGGGTCCACACCGGCGTTGCGGGTGCGGTTGTGGATGTACTGGTGCGCGTCGATGTCACCATGGGCAAATTTGGCCGGTTCCATCGATTTGTAGGCTTCGAGCACCGCTTTCGTAAAGGCTTTGGCCAGCAGCGGGGGGATTCTGGGGTCGTATTTCCCGAAGGATATGGTCGCAATCAGTCCCGGCATGAACCCGCCGACGCTGTCATGCGAATGGCTCGCCGTGAAGAAAATGCTGTTGGCGGTCAATGGCGTTTCCTTCGCCACCGCCTCGCGGACCGCGTCGGCCACGTTAGGCGGGATAAGCAGCATGTCCGCACCGACAACCACGGCCGTGTCCGCGCCGTCGTTGAACGCGACCGCCTTGACCTGGATCTCATCGTGCACGCCCGTGGCCGGCTTGCCCATTCGCGCGCTGTATCCCGCCATCGGTGCCGGGAAAGGCGGCGTGATGGAGGCCGTGCCCCAGCCCACTTTCAGTTCACCCGGCTTGTCAGTGAGTTTGCACTGCTGGATCGCCTTGTCGATGCGGGCCATGTCGTTGTTGAAATAACCCGTCCCCTCAAAGCCAGCCGTATAGGTCGGCCAAGGGCCGATGAACAGCACAAAGGCACCGATCAAAAGAACAAAGAACACGGCAATACCGATTAGAATCCTATTCCACCATGCCATGCCACACACTCCTTATAATAACTGCTGTATCAGGCTGCGGTTCGTGGAACCGCCGTCTGCCGGGGGGGCTGCCATGTGCCCGCCTGCGACTGTCACAGGCTGCATCCCAGTGATTCTACCACGACGGGCTGTTCAATAGGGCATGGGGTGGGGACAGGTCCGGCATGGGACCGGAACCATGAAAAGACGTGTCATGGCCCAGGATCGCCTCGAAACATGACCGCAAATCCGCGCAAACAGGGCAAGGCGCAAGTAATTGGAAACCTTGGTCTTAAAGATCTGTCTGTTCTTCTTTGCCCACGCCCAATGCAGTAAACCCCAGGGGGAAGACAGCAACGGCAGTGCCATTGACAATTGTCATAAAAACGCTTACGATAAATCCGCAATGAGTGTGACCAATGTGGGTGCGCATCCTTGATCGTCCGGTTGGTTGTCCAGGATGGGGAGAATTGCGCGGGGTTCCACAGGATTGCATGGCTGCAAGAGGTTTGCTCTCTTGCCATGGGGTCATCGTCGGCAGGCGGACGCGAAAACAACTGTCCAGCAGCCTGACCGGACTGATGACGGCCCATTTCGACGTTTGTGGCCGGTGCTTCAATGATACAACCGGCAAAAGGAGACTTTCGCATGCGCAACTTGGTGGTCTGCTGCGACGGGACATGGGCCACGCCCGGCCTGCTTAAGGACGGTGTTCCGGTTCCCACAAATGTTGTCCGCCTGTGCAACGCCCTTGCGGAAAAGGACCGGGCGGGCCACGACCAGTTAAAGTACTACCACCCCGGCGTGGGCACGGAAGGCCCCCTGCGGCGCAGACTTATGGGGGGCGCTTTCGGCACGGACCTGGGCCACAGCATCATGAGCGCCTATGCGTGGCTTGGGATCAATTACAGGGAGGGGGACCGCATCTTCCTGTTCGGCTTCAGCCGCGGTGCCTATGCGGCGCGCAGCCTGGCTGGCATGCTTTCGCACTGCGGCCTTCTCCGGCTTGCGAATGTCCCGGGCAACGTCGTCTGGAAACGTGTGAACGCGGCCTACCAGCAGGGCTACCGCGGGCGCAAACACCCCGGTGCCTGGACCCGTCCGGCCTGGTACCTGCTGCCCCCCGATGATGTCCGGGTGCATTTTCTGGGCGTTTGGGACACCGTGGGCGCATTGGGCATTCCCAACGACTGGATCTTCCTGAACATGTTTGACGATTGGAAGAAGTATGCCTTTCACGACACCCAACTGAGCGAAAAGGTCATCCATGGGCGGCACGCCGTCGCAATGGATGAAATGCGCGCCAGCTACACCCCCACACTGTGGATTGACAAGGCAAAAGAGCCCATCACGCTCTTCAAGGAAGGCGGCAGGACCGTGAAGCAGGTGTGGTTCCCCGGCGTTCACTGCGATGTGGGCGGCGGCTACCGAGAAACCGGCCTTTCTGACGGCGCGCTCCAGTGGATGATGGAAGAGGCGGAAGCAAAGGGCCTTGCCTTTGAGCGGGCCCTTCAGAAACAAGTCCGCCCCAATCCCGCAGGTGTGCTGCACGATTCGCTCACTTTCTTCTTCAAGGTTTTCAAAACCCAGCCGAGAAGCGTGCCCCCCGTCGTCAAGGGGGGAACCGGGCTTCATGCCTCCGTCTTGAAACGGCAGGCAACGCCCCCCATCACCCAGTTGCCGTACCACCCAACAACAACGCTGCCGAAAAAGGGCCGCCAGAAGACGCTGCCCGTCTATGCCTCGCAGCTCTGGAACTGCACGGGCATCTATCTGGAGGCGGGAACCACCTACCGGTTCACCGCCAGCGGCAATTGGCTGGACGCCACCATCAAGTGCGGCCCCGGCGGCGCTTTCACCGCCCGGTTCCAGCCGCGAATGCTGGCTTATCCGCTCGGGAGTCTTCTGGGCTGGATTGAGCGCGGGCTTAACTGGCTGCTGGACAACCCCGACGGGGATTTGTGGTTCACGAAACGGGTGGAATCGCTCCCCTGGTTCTGCCTTGTCGGGGTGGTGGCCAATGGCGGCAACCCGAAACCCAACGGCACGCCGGCCCCCCATGAAGTCTTCCGCATCGGGAAGTCGTGCTCGCACAAGGTGAAGCGGTCAGGTTACCTGTACTGCTTTGCCAACGACGCGTCGAACAGGTACGGGAACAATCATGGAAGCGTAATGCTGACCGTGGAGCATATTTGACGAGACCGGGTCGCCCGATTCACGAATGCTGCCTCCAGTGATCCTAAAGACAGCCGTTGCTGTTCCGGCAGTTCGCCCCAGCAATAAGGACACAAAGGACTTGAGAGGCGGAAAACACGCACTCGCCCTCTCCGTTGGGGTGACGGTCGGCCAGCTCCTTTAAGTCCTTTTCGTCCATTGTCTTGGAGAAGCGGCGCAAGTCTCAATCGCCGTTTCTGGGATGATGTGCATGCTGTTGTCGTACTGGGCGTGGTCAATGTCCCCTCTCGTGCCCCTCAACTCTCCGTAATCCTTTTCGTTCGCATCTCTATCGGAAGGAGCCTGGTGTGGCCGACGAGTCTTGCCTTTTCGAGGCTGAACCAATGGACGTGTCCACAGGACCCCTCCCTCCTCTTGGCTCCCCGTCGTTAAGACCGTCAAAGACACGGCCTCAAGGCTTAGTCCGTTCCCATACATCGCCATCGGTTTGGGTGAAGACTGGACGCCCTGAATGGGGTATTATGACCCAGACCGCAACGGCATGACCCGCCTCAGCAAAGGAGACCGCGATCATGATGAACGACCGCATCCCGAAAACCGTACGTGCCTTGTTCTTGGGCGTGATGGCCTCCGTGATCCTGGCAAGCCCGCTGCTGTGGGCGGAAGCGGTGGACTCCATGGAGGCGGAATTCACCACACCGCCGGAAAGTGCTCGGCCATGGGTCTACTGGATGTTCATGGACGGCAACCTTACCCGCGAGGGCATCACGGCCGACTTGGAGGCGATGAGGCAGGCGGGTATCGGCGGGGCCATCTATATGGAGGTGGGGGTGGGTATCGCGCGCGGGCCGGTGAAGTTCATGAGCGCGGAATGGCAGGAACTGATCGGCCATGCGTTCTCCGAGGCGGACCGGCTGGGGATTGAACTGGCCATGGCGGCGGGACCGGGATGGTGCGGGACCGGCGGGCCCTGGGTGAAACCGGAGCAGTCGATGCAGCATCTGGTGGCCAGTGAAACGACGGCCACCGGACCGGCAGCTTTTGACGCGGTACTGCCCCAACCGAAACCGCGGGTGCCCTTCTTCGGTGAAGGCACGCTGACGCCGGAACTGCACAAACTGTGGAAGGACTTCTACCGGGACGTGGTGGTCCTGGCCTTCCCCACACCGGCGGGCAACGCCCGCATCGCCGATGCGGATGAAAAAGCCCTCTATTTCCGGGCACCCTATTCGTCGCAGCCGGGGGTTAAGCCCTTTTTGACGGCACCGGCCGACCCGGACGCCGTGGCGGCGGATCAGTGCATCCCCTCCGACAAGGTCATTGACCTGACGGACAAACTGGACGCGGATGGACGGTTGAAATGGGATATGCCCGCGGGGAATTGGACCATCCTGCGCTTCGGCCGCACCATCACCGGGCAGACCTCCCGTCCCGCGCCGGACCCGGGGCTCGGACTGGAATCGGACAAATTCGACCCGGCGGCCATCGACGCGCACTTCGACGCGTTCTTCGAAACGCTCCTGAAGAAGACCGGTGATCCGAAGCATCCCGGACGGGGCCTGACCACGCTGCATTTTGACAGTTGGGAAATGAGTTCACAGAACTGGTCGGAGAAGTTCCGCGGGGAGTTCTCCAAACGCCGGGGTTATGACCTCGAACGCTATCTCCCGGCGATGACCGGCCGCGTGGTGGACAGTGCAGAGGTCTCGGAACGGTTCCTGTGGGATTTGCGGCAGACCGCGCAGGAACTGGTGGTCGAGAACCACATGCTGCGGCTCAAGGAACTGGGCCGGAAGCACGGGCTCGCGCTATCCGTCGAACCTTATGACTTGAACCCCACTTCGGACCTGAAACTGGGCGGCACGGCCGATGTGCCCATGTGCGAGTTCTGGTCGAAGGGCTGGGGCTTCCCCACCGAGTTCAGTTGTTTCGAGGCCGCGTCGATTGGGCACACCATGGGACGGCCCATTGTCGCGGCCGAGGCGTTTACCGCGGCCCCCGGCGAGGACTGGCAGCAGTATCCCGGTTCCATGAAGGCGCAGGGCGACTGGGCGCTCTGCACGGGAATCAACCGTTTCGTCTTCCACCGTTGGCAGGCCCAGCCCTGGCTGGACCGCTTTCCCGGCATGACGATGGGTCCCTACGGCGTGCACTGGGAGCGCACGGAAACCTGGTGGGATATGGTGCCCGCCTACCACCTCTACCTGGCCCGCTGCCAGCAGATGCTCCGGCGCGGGCTCTTCGTCGCGGATATTCTCTATCTCGCGCCCGAAGGCGCACCCAACGTTTTCCGTCCGCCCAGTTCGGCTTTGCAGGGCGCGCTGCCCGACCGGCGCGGTTACAACTTCGACGGTTGCGCGCCCGACACGCTGATCGAGCGGGCCTCGGTGAGAGACGGCCGCATCGTCTTCCCCGACGGGATGAGCTACCGCCTGCTCGTGCTGCCGCGCTTCGACACGATAACGCCCCGCCTGCTGGAGAAAATCGCGGCGCTGGTGGAAGAAGGCGCAACCGTCATGGGCGCGCCGCCGCGCAAGTCGCCGAGCCTGTCGGACTACCCGAACTGCGATGCACAGGTGAAGCAGTTGGCCGAAAAGCTCTGGGGCACGGATGACACCGTCATGGAGCGCAAGGTCGGCGCGGGACTCGTGATACGCGACGCGGGGGCGTCCGCGCCGGCGCTGGCCAACCCGCTGTCGGACGCCAAATGGATATGGTCGACCGAGGGCAACGCGGCCGTCTCCGCGCCCCCGGGCAAACGGAATTTCCGCCACGCGTTTGAGATTAAGGGCGACCGCGCCATCCAGTCGGCGGAGGCGGCGATGACCGCGGACAACAGCTTTGAACTCTTTATAAACGGCCGGTCGGTCGGTACGGGCAACAATTTCAACCTCATCACGACGATGGACGTGGGCACCCTGCTCCACAACGGCTTCAACCTGCTGGAGGTGACCGCCGACAACGGCGATAACAAGCCCAACCCGGCCGGGTTGATCGGCGCGCTGCACATTTACTTCACCGACGGCAGCACGCAGGTCGTCAACACCGATGCGGACTGGACCAGCGCGCCGGCGGGGGACGTCGGCTGGAAGCACGTGATGGAACTGGGTCCCTGTGACATGGCGCCTTGGCGGCTAAAGGGGCTCGCCCCCTGGCAGCGCGACCTCTATCCCGGCTATGACGCCACCCTGATGCTGTTGTCCACCCTCTGCGTGCCGGCCGATTTCAGTTCCTGCAGCCTCATGCGCTACATCCACCGCCGCGACGGCGACACCGATATCTATTTCATTTCCAATCCGGCGGACAAAGCCATGGACGTGGACTGCCGTTTCCGCGTGACCGGCCGCCAGCCCGAATGGTGGAATCCCGTAACCGGCAAACGCCGCGACTTGACGGACTTCAACGAAATGGAGGGGATAACCTGCATTTTCTTGGTGCTGGATGCCAATGCAAGCGGCTTCGTCGTTTTCAGAAGGCCCGCCGAATCGGCCGCGAATCCGTTGCGGAACTACCCGGAACGGCGTACGGCCCCCATGGGTACCAGGCCCTGGGAACTGTCGTTTGATCCCAAGTGGGGTGGACCGGAAAAGGTCGTTTTCGACACGCTGGACGACTGGAGCAAGCGTCCCGAGCCGGGAATCAAGTATTACTCCGGCAAGGCGGTCTATCGGACCAGCTTCGAAGCGCCGACGGAAACGGTCCAGGACCACTACTTCCTTTCCTTGGGCAAGGTGAAGAACATGGCCTCGGTGAAACTCAACGGAACGGACCTGGGTGTGGTCTGGTGCGACCCGTGGCGGGTGGAAATCCCCGCCGGGCTCCTGCACGAAAAGGACAACCGGCTGGAAATCACCGTGGCCAACCTCTGGATCAACCGCCTCATCGGCGACAGCGGCCTGCCCAAGGAAAAACGTCTG
>CAIXUF010001150.1 GCA_903922535.1 Candidatus Hydrogenedentota bacterium | reverse complement strand
GCCACGAGCAACGAGATGGTCTCCACCACATTGTCCGGAACCCCATTCTTATCAAGGGTCGACGTCTTCATGCATAACCTCCTCGCGGGTAATCCACGAAGAGATTATATCAGGTATATTAGTAAATGCCAAGCCCCTAAGATTAAACCAGACGCGCGTGTGGTTCCGGCAAAAGAACGGTAAAGATTCGGTAAAAACCCACCCGGTTCAGCATTGGCCATTGCCCCCTTCCATGAAAGGAGCATGTCTGTTGGGCAGTGTGCGCCTTCCTGGCGGAATAAGCAAGACAATTCTTCGCGGGCGGCGGGCGTGTTGTCTGCACCGGAGCGTGTTGGCTACTATACGCGCAGGACGGGCCCATGAGTTTCAGCCGGTTTATCTTGAAGAATGCTTTTCGCAACAAGCGCAGGACGGGTCTGACCGTTCTCAGCATCGGCTTCTCGCTGTTTCTGCTGATGGCGCTGCTGACCTTTCTGGACATACTGCTCAATCCGGTCATCGAGGACGACTCGGCATTGCGGCTGCTGGTGACGCGCGCCACGTCCATTGCGGACATACTGCCCATTTCCCACATAAGCAAGATCCGCCGCGTGAAGGGCGTGGAGCATGTGGCGCCTTTGCAGTGGTTCAACGGGATCTACAAGGACCCGGACTACCAGTTTGCCAATTTCGCGACGGACCCGGCCGAAATTTTCAAGATTTACACTGAACAGCACCTGAGCGCGGAGGCAAAGGCGGCTTTTGTGGCAAACCGCCGGGGCGCGGTGGCGGGCGCGAAACTCGCCCAGCGTTTCGGCTGGAAGGTGGGCGACAAGATCACGCTGATGGGAACGGTGTTTCCCGTGGACTTGGACCTTGAAATTGTGGGCATTTTCACCGCCGATCTCAACGAGAACATGCTGTATTTCAACTGGGACTATTTTGACGAGGCGCTGGGCAATCCGGGCGTGTCCGGCGCCTACACCGTCAAGGTGACGGACGCAGCCTCGGTGCCCCTGGTAACCGGGGCCATCGACGACACATTCCGCAATTCGCCGGCGGAGACCAAGACCACCACGGAAAAGGCGTTTGTGCTGGGGTTCATCTCCATGCTTGGAAACATTAAACTGATCATCGCTTCGGTTGCGGGGGTGGTGGTGTTCACCATGCTTCTGGTCGCCATTAGCACGATGGCGATGACGGTCCGGGAACGCATGCGCGAGGTGGCCGTTCTCAAGGCAATTGGCTACCCGGGGCGGCTGGTGCTTTCGCTGGTCATGGCGGAGGCGGTGTTCATTTCCATGCTGGGCGCGTCCGTCGGCATCGGTCTGGGCGAATCCTTGCGTCTCATCGACCTGGACCGCATCACGCAGGGATTCATCCAGAAGTTTGACCCCGGTCTTTCCACCTACGCCGCCGTGGTGGGTGCGGGCATGGTGATTGGGCTCATCTCGGGATTCATTCCGGCGCGGCAGGCGGCCAACATGAGCATCACCGGCGCGATGCGAAGAATGGAATAACCGTGCTGATTCCGATCAAATACAACACGCGTTACCTGGTCACGCGCTGGAAAAGCACCCTCACGACGGCGGTCACCTTTGGGCTGGTGGTGGCGACGTTCATTATCGTCATGTCGCTTTCACAGGGCATCGAGCGGGCGCTGAACACGACGGGCAATCCGCTGAACGTCATCATCATGCGGTCCGGGGCCCAGGCCGAGGGACAGAGCGAGGTCAGCCCGGCCCAGTACCAGGTCGTCCGCAACCTTCCGGGCATTGCGCGGGACCTTGACGGAGAGCCCCTTGCCGCCCCGGAGATACTCTCACACGTGAACAAACCGCGAATGAACGGGATGACCTCCAACCTTCAGGTCCGGGGCGTGTTCCCGAACGCGTTTCTGCTGCGGCCGGCGGTGCGGATTGTCGAGGGGCGCATGCTGCGGCCGGGCCTGCGCGAGGCCATTGTGGCACGGTCGGTGTCTAACCGCTTCCAGGAGTTTCACCTGGGCGACACGCCGCGGCTGGGCCGGGGCCGGTTCACCGTCGTGGGCATCTTCGACGCGCAGGGGACCGCCTACGACTCCGAGATTTGGGCGGACTGCAAGGAAGTGATGCAGGAGTTCGACCGGATGAACTACAGCACGGTGGTGGTCCGTGCGGCGGACCAGGCCGCGGTCGGACGCATTCAGGACGGGGTGGACAAGGACCGCCGGTTGAAGCTGATGGCGGAGGACGAGGAACAGTACTACCTCGAGCAGACCAAGACGGCCAAACCTGTCAAGGCGTTCGCCCTGTTTCTGGCGTTCACCATGGCCTTGGGCGCCTGCTTTGCCGGCATGAACACGATGTACGCCAATGTTGCCAGCCGGGTAAGGGAGATTGGCACGCTGCGCATCCTTGGGTTCACGCCCGTTGCGGTGATGACCAGTTTCCTGATTGAGTCGGTGTGCCTTGCCCTGCTGGGCGGCGCGCTGGGTTGTGTGTTGTCGCTGCCGATCAACGGGCTTGCCACGGGCACGACCAACTTCAATTCCTTCAGTGAGATCGTCTTTTACTTTACAATTACGCCCGGCCTGATGTT
>CAIXUF010001149.1 GCA_903922535.1 Candidatus Hydrogenedentota bacterium | reverse complement strand
GCCACGAGCAACGAGATGGTCTCCACCACATTGTCCGGAACCCCATTCTTATCAAGGGTCGACGTCTTCATGCATAACCTCCTCGCGGGTAATCCACGAAGAGATTATATCAGGTATATTAGTAAATGCCAAGCCCCTAAGCGACCAACTACTACGAGTGTTGTTCGCCGGGGTTGGGTGTGGATTTTGCATTGGAGGTTCAGTCGACCATACAAAACGTTAGGGAATACCCGTCGGCATGGCCGAGACTTGATGACGACATCCACCGCTGCCTGACGCCACGATTTCCGTACGGGGTTGTGTACTGCGTTGAAAATGAGACTGTGGTTATTCTGGCGGTTATGCACTTGCACCGAGACCCAGACTATTGGAAGGCGCGCATCTAGTCCCCGACGGGAAGTCTGAGGTTGAATGTGAACATGGCATAGGCGCACGCGCGGGATTCACATTCAACCCCGCTTCGGGGAAGGAAGGAACACGGGCAACAAACGCGATTCAGGAGTTCGCTGCTGTCGGATTCAGCCGGGAACAGGTGGGTGGCCCGCCGAGTCAGAGGGCGAGTATCACGTCGATTTGCCGCAGCTTTTCCTCGGAAAGACCTTCCAGTTCCTCCCGTTTCAGCCATCCCTCGCGGACAAGACGCGCCAGGACGAGGACCATTACGGAAAACCGGCAATCATACTTGTCGTCAATATCCCTGCGTTTCCGATAGAGAAAATCGTTCACCTTCCAGATATCCGCCGGTTCTTTCAGTTGAGCCACTCGCGCGCGCACCTCATCAACAATGCCGGTGACTTCGCGGTTGCAGGCCGCCTGGCAAGCCCGCCGCGCCACCGCCTTCTCTGATTTGGACCACTTGTCCGTTTCCATGGGATGCCTCCGTTGTTGTGCTATCCCGCAAGAGCGGCACGCCCTATCCGGCAAAGGGCACAACCGGCGGTCGCAGCAGGGAACACGTGGGCGGCGCACCGGGTTCAAAGGGTGCGTCGCCAATCAGCTTGAAACCGAAACGCTCATAGTAGGCCACGTTCCTGGCCTCGTGGGTAATCACATACGCCGGAAACCCCTGCCGGTCCGCCTGGTCGAGCACGTGCCGGATCAAGGCAGTGCCTGACCCGGTACGCTGCCGTTCCGGGTCCGTGCCAATCACCTCCAACGACCAGTGCGGCTCCTTCACCTCCGCGCGGCGGCGACGGTCGATGTCGCGCAGTGCGCCAATCCGCCGGCGCGGCAGTTCCAAACCGATATTGAACGGTGCGGCCAGAAATCCGGCGCGAATGTAGCGCCACATGCCCACCCCGTGCCGGTACTGCGGCGGGGTCCACAGCGCCACGCCACTGTGATCATCGGTGATGAACGCGCCGCCAACCCCTTGATACAGTTCCACAGTGTGCAGATAGATGAAGCGAAGCTGCCACGCCCGTTTCCCGGGGTCGGGGAACAGGTATTGGTTCAACGAGAAGTCAAAGAACGCGCGCACCAGCACCTCGGCCGCCTCGGGGCATTCATCCGCTTCAACCGGACGAACGCCGCCTGCCACCGGGTGCGGCACCGATCCGGGGTGTGCGCTTGTTGTCCGCTGCTTTGTCAGATTGATCCGCATGCTCTAATCCCCAATTGCAGAAGTTTCTCTCTGGCGCCCCATGCGTCATTCCAGTTTCTGGAATCCCAGAAGTCACCGCTCAGATCGTCCCCGGCATAGAGTATCTGGGCAAGTTCAACCCCACGAAACCGTGCAACTGCAAAGAGGGCGGCCGCCTCCATTTCCACACATCCGCACCCGCTCTCTTTGCGAAGGGCCACCTTTCCCCGGGTTTCGCGATAGACCGCATCCGTCGTCCATGTCTTCGTCTTCTCATAGGGCACGCCGGCCGTGTTCAGCGTCTGTTCAATGGCCTGAAGTGCCGCGGACGTTGGGGCAACCTCGTCACCCGGAACCAGGTAATGATAAGAAGTCCCCTCATCCCGTATCGCCGATATCGGAACAATCAGTTTTCCAAGGGCATGGGAGTCCAGCGTTCCGGCGCCGCCGCATGCAATGAACTTCCGGCCACCCAGGGCAATCGTTTCTTCCAGAAGCGCGGCGGCCAAAGGGGCGCCCACTCCCGGATGAAGAAGCGCCACTCTTGGATCCGTGTCTTTGACCAGGAAGACCGGGTGGCGTCCGATTTCGCTTTTCAGGCAGGCAATCTCCGAAATCAGCCCCGCCCCCAGCATGTGATCTATGACGTCCTGAAAGAAGCAGATGACGCAACGCTCCGGCATTGCCTCGTTTCGCGGAATCAGACTGCTCGGCTCGAGTATCGCGGGTTTGTCGCCGTCAAATTCAAGAATAGGTATGCGTTGCATTATTCGTCACTTTCGGCCAATCAACGCCCCATCTTGCCCGCCCATTCGGGCACGGCAGCCATGGCGTCGGCGAAATTGTGAACCACGTCGGTGTGGCAGTCTTCCTGCCACCCGCCGCGGACGGAGTTTGCAGCCTCGGCGCGTTGCGCCGGGGCGCCGTCATTGTCGATGAAGTACGTCATCCAGTTGAGATTGCGGAAGGCGAGGTCTTTGTACTTTTCGCCACCGCCGGCGGCGTAGAACAGCGCGGCCACGCCGCCAAGCTTGGAGCAGGCGCCGCCCCAGGGCTTCTTGTCATCGTCCTGCTCTCCCATGGTGGTCACGCCGCCGGGCTGGGTGGCCGAGAAATGCCGGAGCGCAAACTGGATCAGTTTTTCCGCGTCGGCCTTCCAGTCGGGGTCAAGCGCCTCTTTGCGCTCGATGAGATACCGCGCCATTTCAAGCGGCGCCCAGGAATTGCGGTTGCTGTCCATGTCGTAGTCTTCAAAGAAATGCACCCACAGGCACTTGTCCGGCGCTTCCGGAGAGTTGAACTGGCATTCTTTGATCCATTTCCACAACGCGGCGCGCGGCACCCTGTACCTGCCATGGCCCTTTTCGATCAGCGCGTCGAACAGGCGCAGGATGTAGACCATCTCGCCGCTGCGCTGGCCCCGGCCCTCGCCGCCAATGATGGAATCAACGCGGAAGGGCCACGGCGAGCGCGTGGCATCGGCGGGCCGCATGTTCTTCGCGAGCGCATCGGCGTTGTGCACAGCCTGCTTGAGATAGCGCTTGTCGCCGGTGGCGTCATGGAGTTTCACCAGCGCGTATCCGGCAATGCCGCCCTTGTCGGGCTCGATCACGTTGCGCCCGTAGCGGCTGTCGCCCTGCGACGCGCGAAACTGCGGAAAGTCCATGTAGTAGCCCGTTGAGCGGGTAAAACGTGGATAGGCCCCTTTGTTCGGCGTCAGCGTCTCCTTCACGAGAAAATCGCCCATGCGCCTGGCCCAGTCGAGGATGCGCGGGTCCGACTTGCCCCTGAACGCCCACCATTTCAGGTAGGACAGGATGGCGGTTCCGTCCTGCGTGGCGGGAATCGAGTCCATGCGCGCGACCTTGTAGTCGCCGCTCATGAAGGTCATAAACACGAAGTTGGGATAGCCGTGCTCATCCACCGGGCATTTCAGATACCACTCCATCTCCCGGCCAATCGCGTCCTCCCACCCGGTCCAGGGCAGCAGCCTGCCGTCCGCATCATAGGCAGCTTCATGGAACCCAATCTTCTTGGGCAGGTCCTGTGCGGGCTGCTGCGCAAAGGCGCAAGCGCAAAACAGTGCCGCAAAAAGAACCATGGGAAGGGTGGCAAGATGATGGGGTTTCATGCGCTGCGAATCCTTGTGTTGGGGCAACGGCACGTGGCAGACCGGCTTGAGTTATGGACCATATGGACTCTATGGACACAATGGACACGAACATGGCGTGTTTGGCGCTGCCGGTCCATATTGTCCATCCTGTCTATAGTGTCCATTTCGTCCATGGCATTCCCAGACCTCTGCCGGGCCAATCACCTTGCCGTCGCTGCGCCGCGTTTTCTTGCCGCGCCGCCAAAGGAGAGTTTTATGACAAGCATCTCCAATGCGAGATTGCGGTCAACACCGGTCTCGCGCATGTTGAACTGGGTCCGGGTGCACATTGCCATGGCCGCCTTGAGCTTGGGCAACCCCAGCGTCTGGCCCAGCTTGACCACCTTGTTCGCCACGAAGGGCTTGGGCGCGGGCGCCTGGGTTTCAGGCATGGCGCGGTAGGCGTTCTCAATCAGCCAGTTGATGGTGCCGAGGATCTCGTCGGGTGCCCGGTTGAGCGCGATGAGCTGGTGCAGCGCGCACAACGCCTTGTGCGTGTCCGACGCCGCAATGGCGTCGGTCAGCGCCCAGACCGTCTCCTCGGCCACGTCGGCGCATGCGGCGCGCACGTCGGCCTCGGTAATCACGCCCGCGTTGCCGACATAGTTGGCCACAAGGCTGAGCGCGTTCTGCACGTCGCTCATGCGGTTTCCGGCGCGGTCCAGCAGTTCTTTGAGGGCCGCGCCGTCTATCCTCACCTTGCGGACCGCGGACTCGTCGTGCACCCACTGGCGCATGGCGGCATCGTCCAACTGCGGGCATTCGACCACGACCGCGCCCTTTTCACAGGCCTTGAAGAAGCGCTTGCGCCGGTCAATCTGCGGCGCGACAAAGACAAGAAGCGTGGTTTCGGCCGGATCCTCGATATAGCTGACAAGCGACGCGAGCGGCGAGCTTTTCTCGCCCGACATCATGTTGTAGCGCTCGGCGTTGCGCACCACGATCACGCGCCGCTCGGCCAGAAACGGGAAGGTGCGCGCCTCGTCGGTGATTTGCGCGGGGGGGGTCTCATCGGCGTAGAACACCGAATAGGTCATGTCCTGGAGGGAGGGATCGACATGGGTGTCAACGAGGCGCTTGAGCGCCATGTCTGCCAGAACGGGCTCCCATTCCTCCCTGCCAAAGGGCGCCTTGCCGGGGCAGAGAAGGACTACGCGCGGCGGCGCGCCCCGCCCGATGCTGTCAATGAACTGCCTGATCTGCACGGGATCACCACGGTTCAACAACGCGGTGGAAGATGACCGTGGCCAGTTGTTCCAGCGCCTCGGACGCCGCCCGGTTTTCCTCGTCCGTGGGAAACGAGCGCACCGTGGGCAGGAACACTTCCGCGTTGCCGCGAAGCCGGTTGGAGGAGAGTCCCGCGGCGCGGGTGTAGAAACTGGTCTCGCCGGTCATGGCGCGATCCTCCCACAGCACCTGCCCGGTGGCGCGGTCTGTGAGCCGCACGCCCGCGGTGATGACAATCATCGTCTGCGTCACCTCGTCGTTGCGATCGGTGATGAGGCCGCGCCGTGACAGGCCGGTGATCACGCCCTCCACAAGCAGATCGGCGTCGTCCGCCTTCACCACCTGCAGCCGCGCGTCGTTGATGAACTTGCGGGTGACCGCCTCGGTCAGCGGGGCCTGAAGATCATATTCGCGCGTCTTGTCGTGGAAGGGGGAAACCGCGACGGTCCGGTACTTGGGATCCAGTGAACTCTGCGTTGAATAGCCGCACCCGGACAGGACCGCCAGTGCAAGCACCACCGCACAGCCGGACAGCACAGCCCGAAAGCCGCCGCGTTCCGCCACCGATCTTCCCGTCATCGCGCTACTTGGCCCCCAGCTTTCCGTACTTCATGCCCACATGGGTCACCTCGGCATTGTTGTCCAGCCATGCCTTGGCGGTCTGCGCCGCGCCCGTGTCGGTGAAATCCTTCGCAAGTATCTCGTAGTAGATGCGCGCCGAGGCGAAATCGCGGCGCTTCTCGTAGAACCGCGCCGTGGCCAGGCGCTGGTTGGCGATGGACTCGCGCATTTCGCCGCGCTTGACCTTCAGGTCCGCGACACGCTCGTCCTTGGGATAGCGGGTGGAAAAGTCATCGATCGCGTCGATCGCCATCTGGCTGGGCGTCTGATCATAGACGGGCTTGAGCGAACCCTTGTAGTAGCACATCGCAAGACCGTAGGATGCCTTGTCAACCCAGTCGGAGCCGGAGTAGTCCTCCACGACCCGGCGGTACTCGAAGGCCGCCTCGGTGTATTCCTTGCGGGCGTAGTGGCTCAGGCCGATCTTGTACTGGGCCTCGGCCGCCTCCGCCGTGAACGGCTGGTTCTCGACCACCATCGCGTACACCTCGGCGGCGTGCTTGAGCGGGCGTTTCTTGAACAGTGCCCAGCGCTTTTCAACCTTTTTCAGGCCCTTGTCGTAGTACTGATCGCCGATTTCATACTGCCGCTTGATTGCCTCCGGGTAGCGCTTGGTGTTGGGATAGCCGGCGAGAAGCTGCTGGTACGCCTTCGCCGCATCCATCAGTTTCCCCTGGGCAAACAGGATTTCGGCCCGCAGAAACTGGTTCTCGTCGGCCATCGCGTCCTTGCCGAAAAACTCGGTGAACTTCTCGGTCTCGCGCAGCGCCTTTCGGTAGCTGCCCTCGACAAGCAGTCCGCGCGTGTATTCGATCTGCAGTTCTGCCGTTTCCTTGGGCATCCGCTTCATGTTGACAAAGCGGCCCGTCTGCGGCGTCCAGGTCCATTGTGCCTGCGCCGAAACGGCCCAAACAAGCAACACGGCAAACGCCGCCAATTTAAGACTCGTGCGCATGATGGTTTCTCCACGAAACTCTTATGTTCCAGCCCGATCCAGACGGAAAAATATCCATCCCGACCATCTACATACTAGCAGGACAGCCAACTGCAAGGCAACCCCGGAAGGACATGCCAGAAACCCATATATGGCGGCCGCCGCAATCGGCAGCGCCATATCTCGGTGGTCATGTCCGGAAACACCCTTTCCCCGCAGGCAAAGCCGCAACTCAGCTCCCTGCGACGGCCTTCTTCTTCGCCGCCGGCTTCTTCTTGGCGGCCGGTTTCTTGGTCACCGGTTTCTTCGCGGCGGCCTTCTTCTTTGCCGCCGGTTTGACAGACCCGGCCTTGGCCGGCTCGGCAACCCGATCCAGGTACTGCTCCACCAGATCGAAACTCTTTTCGATGGCCGTCTTGAGTTCGGCGCGGCCTATCTTGACCACGCGGGACCATTCTTTGGCGACCTGACGGGCTTCGGCCGGCACATACTCGCTGTCGCCAAGCGCCTTCTCCACCGTCTTGCCGGCCTTCTTGTGAACCATGTCGAACACGTCCAGCGCGCCCTTGAACATCTTGCGTTCCAGGCCCACGGCCTCGCGGGCGCCGCGCACGCCCAATGTCTTCCCGGAACCCAGCGCTTTCTTGGCGCTCTCCGACACGAACTCACCTGCGGCCTGCGCCGCCTTGCCGACTTCGTCCATACTCTTGCTGGCCAATCCCGGCTTCTTCTTGCACACCATGTCGATTCTCCTCCTTCAGCGGAACGGACTCGCCTGTTCCGCCTTGGCTGGTTTTCTCTTATCTTACGCCTTGGGGAGGGCAAATCAACAGTTTTCAACCCCGCCAGCACGCCAAAAACAAGCCGCCGGAAGAGCTTATGCCCCGCCGGCGGCGTCAGTCATGATGTCATGGCCTAGAAGAGGCCGGGCACAAAACCGTCCTCCGTGCCGGAGGCGCGGTAATAGGCGCCGCCCGGAGCATTGAACAACTGCACCACGCGCAGCAGTTCGGAAATGTCAATATTCCAGTCACCGTTGTAGTCGGCATCGTGGGGGGCACCGGCCTGTTGTTTGCCGCCGCCGGGCGCATAACCGTCTTCCGTGTCCGCCTCCTCACCATAACCGCCCGCATTGTACAACTGCACCACGCGAAGCACCTCGGAGAGCGACAGGCGCCAGTCATGGTCCGTGTCCGCCGTGTGTGTCTCGTCCTGCGGCAGCGCCTCGGCCAGCACCGATGCCACGGCACCCGTGCTTTCCGCCGCACCGCCCGCCGTCTCGTAGTCGGCCTGGCCCGTCACGGTCACCAGCCCGGAGGCGTCGTCCGGCGCCGTCGCCTCATACACGACTTCCAGCGGGAAGGCCGTTGCGCTGCTCCAGTCCAGCACCAGCGCGTTTGCGGCCACCGACTTGGCGGACACACCCGCAGCGCCCGAAACCAGGTTCACGGTCCATCCTTCCGGCAGCGCCTCCAGCAGGTGGAGCCGGCCCAGCACACTGTCACCGTGCTTGATCAGGCGCAGCGTCACGCGAATCACATCGCCGGGCGCAAAGAACTGGTTGCCGAAACGGCCCGCCACCTCGCGCACCAGGTCAATCACCGATCCCGGCTGGTCCACGGCCTGCTGGGCCAGCGCGGACACTTCCTCCGCCGTCACCAGCCCGTCACCGTTGGTGTCGGCCGCGTTGAAGACGGCCCTCGGCAGTTTAATCCGCGATGAAACCTCGGCGTAGGAAAGCACATTGTCACCGTTCGTGTCCAGCAGGTCGAACGCATCCTGCATCAGCCCGGCAAGATTCTGTGAACCGTGCAGCCCCTGAAGCGCGCCGTCAAGGCCGATATAGCCGCCTTCGCCCTCCACGGGTCCGCCCTCGCCCTCCACCGGCTGGGTGACCGTCAACGAATCTTCACAGTCAATCACGCCGTTGTGGTTCGTGTCCACAGCCGCAAAACGGTCCTGCGTGAAAACACGGGAGATTTCCGAAAAGTCAACCACGCCGTTGTGGTTCGTGTCCACGGCCGCAAGAATTTCAGCCAGGGTGGGCAGCGGCACGGGAAGCAGCGTCTGGATGACTGGAGTCATTGCAAAAGTCCGGAGTTCGGCCTCATCGACAAGGCCGTCACCGTTGGTGTCTGCCAGCGCGAAGTACTGCGCGGTCACCTGCGGCACGATGGCCTGCACCTCCTGAAGCGAGATGCCGCCGTCGCCGTTCACGTCAGCCAGACGCACCGCGACGGCAAAGATCGCATCCGCGGGCAGCGCGCACGGGCCGTTCGGCTCGCCCTCCAGCGTAGGCTCGCCTTCCAGCGTCGGCTCACCTTCCAAAACGGGCTCTCCCTCCAACGCCGGCTCACCTTCATTGACGCCCAACAGCGCCAATATCGTGGCCAGATCCTCGCAATCGATGGCTCCGTTGTGGTTGGCATCCGCCAGGGCGAACTCCGCCGGACCCAGCAGCATGGAAAGCTCGTTCTGTTCCAGCACACCGTCGCCGTTGCTGTCGAGAAGGGTGACGGGGTTGGGCAGCATGTTCGCCAGCGCGGCCAGTTCCTTCGCATTCAGGCAGCCGTCGCCGTCCTGATCGGCCATGGCAAAGAAGTCAACGGCGACCGCGCTTGGGATCATGTTCATCAACGGCGTCACAAAGTCGCCCACCTCATCCTTGCAGACAAGACCGTCATGGTTCTTGTCCAGCAGCATCGCCAGTTGGCCAAGCATCGGGCGGATGTCCGGCAGCGGGCATGCCACCACGGGCTCGCCCTCGGCAGGCTCGCCTTCGGCCGGTTCTCCCTCGATCACATGGCCCTGCAGCAGCGCATTCAAGTCCTCGCAGTCAAGCACACCGTTTCCGTTGGTGTCGAGCATGGCAAAGACCGACGCGCTTACGAAGGGGCTGACCTCGGACAGTTGAATCAGGCCGTCGCCGTTGGTGTCGATGAGGCCCAGCAGGTTCAAATTGGTCCCGTTGGGGATATTGGGCAGGTTGACGCCCAGCATGGGCAGCAGTGACGGAATCATGTCCAGCGCCGCCCGGGTAATCTTGCCGTTGCCGCCGGCGCCGAGAACGGTGAAGACGACCTGCAACTGGGCAGTGTCCACCCCGGGAACAAAGCGGGTTATCTCGTCCATCGAGATCCCGCCGTCCTGATTGGCGTCAAGCAGGGCGAAAAGGGCGTCAAACACCAGCGAGTCCACGTTCGGTATCGCGCAGGGCAGCGCCGTCTCGCCTTCACCCTCCGGAGAGACCGACGTGAGGTCACCGCAGTCAAACGCGCCGTTGCCATTGCGGTCCAGCAGCGCGAACTGCGCCGGCGTCACATACTGTGACACTTCCGAATACTGGATGGCGCGGTCACCGTTGGCGTCAATCAGGCCCAAGGGATCGGCGGAGAACATGGAGACAATAGCCACCAGTTCATCGGCCTCGATTTGGCCGTCTTGGTTGGTGTCGATGACGGAGAAGTAACTTGCATACTCGGCGGGAATGGGATACACCGCCTGGAGTTCCGCCAGCGACAATCCGCCGCTCTGATCCGTGTCAAACAGCGGAATCAGCATCTTCGCCAGCACGGACACGATGTCGTCCGGCAGCGCGCACACGGGCGGAGTCAGCTCACCCTCGGCGGGCTCGCCCTCGACAGGGGTTTCTCCCTCGACAGGCGTCGTGATTGCCGGCGCGTCGCCGCAGTCAATGACGCCGTTGCCGTTGCGGTCCAGCAACGCGAACTGCGCGGAGCTGACATACTGCGACACTTCCGAGAACTGGATGATGCGGTCACCGTTGGTGTCGATCAGCCCCAGAAGGTCGATGTTCAACGCGGACGCGATGGTCACCAACTCATCAGGGTCCACCTGGCCGTTGTGATTCAGGTCAATGTAAGAGAAATAAGACACATACTCGGACGGTATCGGATAGACCGCCTGCAACTCGGCCAGCGAAAGGCCGCCGCTCTGGTCCGTGTCAAAAATCGGGATCAACAGATTGGTCAGGAACGGAACAATGTCTGCCGGCAGCGGGCACGGCGGAATCGGGGTCGGAGGCGTCTCGCCCTCGGCGGGCTCACCCTCGGCCGGGGGCGTGATGGCGCCGAGATCGTTGCAGTCGATCACGCCGTTGCCATCCTTGTCCAGCAGAGCGAACTGCGCCCGCGTCACGTACTGCGAAACCTCGGCATATTCAATGACGCCGTTGCCGTTCGTGTCCACATACGACAACAGGTTGCCGCCGGGAACCAGCGAGGAAACCAGCGGCAGGAATGGGGTCAGTTCCGCCATCGTCACCTTGCCGTCGCCGTTGCTGTCCACCAAG
>CAIXUF010001148.1 GCA_903922535.1 Candidatus Hydrogenedentota bacterium | reverse complement strand
GGCCTTGAGCCAGGCGCACTGATAGGCCAGTTCGCCATAGGTGGCGGCGTGGGCCTTGCAGTAGGCATAGGAGGCAAAATTGGCGATCAGTTCCCAGATTTGGCAGGCAGCCTCCTCGGGCACCCCCTTCGCCGCCGCCTTTTCCATGAACCCTTTCATGTGGCGGGCCATCTCGCGGGGACCGCGCTTCTTGCTCATGGCACGCCGGAGCACGTCCGCCTCGGCCAGGTCCATGCCCGCCACGGCATGGGCCACCTTGAGCACGTCCTCCTGATAAATCATGACGCCATAGGTGTCACCCAACACCTCTTCCAGCGCGGGGTGAAGGTATTCGACCGCCTCGCGCCCGTGATGGCGGTCGATAAAATGCTGCTTCATGCCGCTGCCGGACGCGCCCGGACGCACCAGCGCGATGGCCTGCACCAGCGTATGGGTGTTGTCCGCCCCCATCTTGCGCAGCAGCCCGCGCATGGCGGGCGACTCAATCTGAAAACAGCCGATGGTGTTGCCGCTGCGGAGCAGTTCCGCCGTCAGCGGGTCCGGATCGGGCAGACACTCGATGTCCACCGCAACCCCCCGGTTCTCGCGGATGCCCGCCACCGTGTCATAAATGACACTGAGCGACCGGTGGCCAAGCAGGTCCATCTTGATCAGCCCAAGGTCTTCTACGGGATGCATGTCGTACTGGGTGATAACAATGCCCTTGGCCGCGCGCTGAAGCGGCACAAACCGGGTGAGCGGCTCCGGTGCAATAACCAACCCGCAGGCATGGATGGACAAATGACGCGGGAACCCGTCGATAAACTCGCAGGTGGCCAGGATGCTTTTCAGCGGCTCCTCGTCCAGCCGGATGCCCCGGCATTCCGGCACCCGTTCCACCAGCGTCCGCAGGTCGCCCGCCCCGTAATGGGGCAGCACGCGGGTGATGCGGTCAATCTCCCGCCCGGTCACCCCCATGACTTTGGCCACTTCGCGTACGGCCGACCGCGCGCCAAAGGTGTTGATGGTGGCAATCATGGCCACATGGTCCGCGCCGTACGTGCGGTACACATAGTCAATGACCTCATCGCGCCGCCGCCAGCAGAGATCCAGATCGATGTCGGGGCAGTCGCTGCGCGAGCGGTTCAGAAAGCGCTCAAAATAAAGGCCGTACTTGAACGGGTCCACACGGGTAATGCCCAGCGCATACGCCACCACGCTGTTCCCCGCCGAACCCCGGCCCACCACGGGAATGTCCCGCGCCTTCGCAAAGCGCACAATATCCGCAACGATAAGAAAATAGGGGGCAAATCCGAGATCGTGAATCACACCCAGTTCGTTGTGCACCCGGTCCAGCACCGTCGGCGAAAGCGGCTGATAGCGCCGTTGCGCGCCCTCAAAGGTCTGTTTCCACAGCCAGGAAAACGCGGTCTCCCCCGTCGGCAGCGGCATGTCGGGAAAGAGCGGCTTGCCCAGCGTCAGTTCCACGTTGCATTCCTCGGCCACCCACAGCGCGTTGTCGAGCGTTTCAGGCCATGCCGCAAATAGCCGCTCCATGTCGCGGGGACTTCAAAACCACGCCTCCGGCGCGGCGCTGTCTGCCGGCGTCAGCGCATCCACCGTGGTGTTGCAGCGAATCGCCGACAGCACCCGGTGCGCGGCGTAATGGGCCGGGTCAAGAAAATGTACCGGGGCCACCGCCACCGCCGGAATGCCCATACGCCG
>CAIXUF010001147.1 GCA_903922535.1 Candidatus Hydrogenedentota bacterium | reverse complement strand
TGACAGGATGTACAGGATGAGCCAAAGCAGCAAGGCCGCCCCGTCCCTGTGTACTACCATGTCTCAGAATCGTTGCAAGCTGCGTTCATTTCGTACAGCGTGGGGACAGATCCCTTATGTCCGCCTTTCTTGTCATGAACGCAAATCAGCAGGAATACTTGCCTCACCGGGCTCATTCTGTTCGGCACACTTCCCCCTTCCCCCTTCAAACTTCACCCTTCAAACTTCACCCTTCACCCTTCCCAACGCCCTCCGCAGCCGCCACGCCACGCGTCCCGGCTGCTTCAACTGGTGCTCCCAGATGCGCACGACTTTCCATCCCGTCTTGCGCAGGGTTTTCGTTACCTCCTCGTCGCGCGCGCGGTTCCGCGCAGCCTTTGCATCCCAGAACTTCCGGTTTGACGACGGCCGCCGGTAGCATTTCGGGCACCCATGCCAGAAACACCCGTCCACAAACACCGCCACCTTCTCCGGGCGAAACACAAAGTCGGGCTTGCCAAACACCACCTGATGCCGTCGCCAACCCGTAATTCCCGCCTCGCGCATGATCGCAATCAGCCGCAACTCTGTCCGTTCATTGCCGTGTGAACGAATGCGCGACATGACTTCGGAACGCTTGGCTTTGGTGAACACATCGGTCATAAGTCTTTCCCGCTGGCCTCAATGATATTTGGACAAGTATGCCCCACGGGTTTATCCTGGAGCGAGCATCATCGGTCGCGATCAGCCATGAAGTTTCGCGGAATTGCCTGACCGCCGCGTGGAAGATGCAGCATGGATACAGGCAGCCCTCGTGAAGAATTCGAGAGCTGCGGAAATGGCGGGGGATGAACCGGAAGGCTGTTCGCGGAGGCGGGAAATGCGGCCTAGGGTTCCCGGACGATGCGGAAACCTATCCGGGCACCGGCCTCCTTGGCGGGCCGACCCAGCCGGACGGTTGGACGGGTGAAGGTGGCGGGCTGGTTGGCTGAACCGCCGCGGATGACCCGCAAATCATCGCCCTCTCCGGCGGGCTCGCCGCCGTAGGCGTCGGCGCACCATTCCCATGCGTTGCCAAGCATGTCGCACAACCCCCATGCATTGGGCTTCTTGCCCGCCACGGGGCGCGGCTTGCCGTCGGGGGCGTTGCCCCGGTACCAGGCATATTCTTCCAAGACGGCGGGATCATCACCAAAGGGGAACAGGGTGGACGCGCCGGCGCAACAGGCATATTCCCACTCATTTTCCGTGGGCAGCCGGCAGGGCGGCTCGCCCTCCCCGGCCAGGGCCTTGGCAAAGGCGGCCGCGTCTTTCCAGGCAATCCACGTGGCGGGGACGTCGAGTTGGTCGTCGGCGTTGTGATCCGCCCACGGCTTGCTGTCCATCACCCGGCTCCACTGGCGTCGGGTAATCTCGGTCTTGCCCATCCAGAAGCCCCGGGAAATGTGCTCTTCGGGGCGCGGCGCCTCGTCGGCGAACCATTCCTCACGCCCCCCGATAAAGGTGACCACCTTCTTGGCGGCGTCCGCCAGGCCCGGAGTAAAGGTCCCCGCGGGCACCCACACAAACTCGATGTCGTGAAACGCCTTGACGGTGCCCGCCTCAGGAGCGTTCTTGTCCGGTTTGTCCGACGCCTCCGACCTGTCGGATGGGGCGGCGGGCGGCGTGTTTGGCGTGGCGGACTGTGCCGCGGGGGGCATGCCCGGCGTTACGGACTGCGCCGTCGGGGGCATGGACGGCGTCTGGCCGTTGGGCGCGGCAAACTCGGCGGAGATCGAGACAACTGCGGCAAGGAGAATCATCACACGAGTTGGGCGTGTCATCCCTTGCCCCCCACCCGTGTAAGGCGCAGCGTGTGCCACACGATTTTGCTGTCGGGCAGCATGCCGAAAATCGCATGCGGACTGACCACGACACCGCCGGCCTGGTCGAGGGTGAACCTGCGCGCATAGCGTTTTGCCTGTCCCCCGCCAGGCAAAATGGTGATAAAATCATCGTTTATGGGCGCCAAAGCGCCGCTTCCTGACTGGCCCCAAACGCCGAGCGCCACCGCGCCTCCGGTGACGCCGGAGGCCAGCGTCTCCAGTTCATAGGTTCCTGCGGTCAGTTTGCCCGCATCCAGCCGCATCCGGGCCATGATCGTGTCGGGCGCTTCCGGCCGCTGCCATATTTGGGCAAGGCCGTCGGCCCGTTCCAGTTTCGATGCGCCGGGATCGGGCGGCATCACCCCCTGCGGTGCCGGAGCGCCAGCCCACCAGGTGCGAAAATCCCCGCCGGGCAACAGATTCTGCCCGGTTTCCTTTTTTGCCTTGTCTTCAACCCGCTCCACCAGCACCAGCCGCATGGTGCCCGGCGCGGGCACATTCCCCTTTTGTGCGGTCGTCCCGAAACTGAAAGCGCGCACCATCACCGCCGCCGTCACCAGCAGCACCAGACATACCCCCGCCAAGGCCCAAACACGGGCACTGCCCGGAACCTTTATCTTCCCAATGGATGCTTTCCAGTCAGGCGCTTTCATCATCTCTTCTTTGGTAAAGACAACGCATTTCCACACCCTTCCAAGGGACAGGGTACCCCACGGATTTCGAGCAATGCAACCCGATTCCCGGAACCGAAGTTCCCGCGTCTTCCACCCAAACCGGGCCGACCTCAAGATATTGTGGTTGACCGGTGTGGATAACTGTGGCGGGGCGGTGTATAACTTTGGGAAAACCCCTGTAAATATTGGGAATTGAACTTAACTAGAAACAACGTTCCGATTCTTCATCCCATGGGGCAATCGCTTTAACCTATTGACATGACTGTTGTTAGGTGCCTGTTTTTGAGAACTTCGTGTCGGGGGAAATTCTCGAAAAGTTCCACCCAAGTCCCGTGGACAGCGGTGGATAACTTCTTAATAACCTGTCGAAGAGGGATTACAATATATGGTGTTTCACGAACGCAAAACCCTATTGGGTGACGTCGAGACCGATGATATTCACGAAGTGATCTTTCGACTCTGCGGACTTCTCGCCGGTCACCACAATGCGCAGGGTATGACTGCCCGGCGCAAGGTCGTCCCGACGCCATTCATAGGACAGTCCGCGTCCGGGACCATACAGGTCCAGCGTGTCCACCACCTCCCCGTCCAGGCGAAGTTCAGCCCGTCCGGCATCGTCAAAACGCTGGGCGATGAGTCGAACGGCGATCCCTTCAAATTCCACCTCGGCTGCGGCGCCCATTTCGCGGGTAAACTTGAAGGTCCCGTTTTCGCTCCATGCGCCCGTGAACTTCATGTCCGTGCAGGCCACGCGGTGCGGCAGGGTGGGGTCAAGATAGAGTGTGTACGATTCGCCCTCCCGGTAACTGTGGAACGGCCGCGCCGTCACATGGGGGGCATTCTTCATGCGCCAGGCAAGCGTTTCGCCGGGAACGCGCTCCAGCAACGCACCGGGTTCACCGACGGCGAGCGCCTGCATGTTGGCGCGGGAAATGTCGCGAAACGCCAGGACCACGGGGCCAAAACACAGGGCGAAAGGCCAGACGGCCTCCCTGCGCAGGGATGCGTAATGGAAGTACATCGACAGCCGGACCTCGACCCGATCCCCGTCCTTCCATTCGCGGTCCATCACCACCCAGTGCTTTGCTTCGGGCACGGCGTCCACGCGTGCGCCGTTGACTGAGACAATCATCGGAGAGGACAGCCATTCGGGCGCGCGCAGTTTCAGCGCGAAGCGCTGGGGCTTGTCCATGGACAGCGTCAGCGTAGTGTTCTTGTCCTCGGGAAAACGTGTTTCCTGGGTCACCGTTACGGTTCCGGCCTCCCGCTGCCACCGGACTGCCGACGGCAGGTACAGGTTCACGCAAAGCGATTCCTGATCATGAAAGAAGGCCAAGCGGTGGAATTCCGCCGCGGCGATGTGCCGGGTGCCGGTGCAGCAGGTCCAGCCATCGGGATGGTTCTGCTTGCTTCCGCCGTGCGGGTTGTAATCGGAGTAGTAGAACACGCGGCCGTCGGTGGTCATGGGGATGCTTGCGCCGATGCCGTTGAGGGCCAGCCGTTCCATCCAGTCGCCATAGCGCGCATCGCCGGTGAACTGGAGCAGGTACTTGCAGAGTTTGAACACGGCCCAGGTGCCGCACTGCGTCTCGAAGGTGTTGTGCGTCTCGGGCAGCGCCGCGAGCAGCCGGTCCGCCGGCAGAAGCTGCTCGTTCGGGCCGTAGCCCCCCGTGGCATAGCACTGGTTGGCCGTCAGGTAGCCGTGGGCGTTCACGATGGTCCGCAGATAGCGGTCCTCGCCTTTCACCAGGTACGCCATTCCCGCGCCGCCCAGCGTGTTGACATGGCTGTAGGCGTGATAGGCATTGACGGGCTTCCCGTTCCAGTGCGGGCCGAAAATGTCATCGCCCCGCGCGTAGATATCCCAGTAATTGGTGAACTCCCACACTTCCGCAAAGTCCCGGTAGCGCCGGTCGCCCATGGCGAGGCATGCTCGGTACAGGTTCTCGCTGAGCGTGTACCACTCGGTGGTGTCATAGCCGCCGTTGGCGTCGTAGGGATGGCTGCGGTCGAGGTTCTTCTCCGCCCAGTCGGTGATTCGCGCCAGATGCTCCGGCGCGTCGGCATGACCGCAGTACAGATAGACATCCGTCAGACCGCCCACAATCTTGTCATAGACGTAATGCGGCGAATTGGGCGTGCGTGACAGAAAGAAGTAGCCATCCTGCTCGACGCACTCGGCCCAGCCGTCCACCAGCGCGTTCACCTTGTCCCTGCAGGCCGGATCATCCGTGGCCGCGGCCAACCGCGCCAAACCCGACACGATCTGTCCGAACACGCAGAAGATGTCCTTCGAATACCAGCCGCCGGGATCGGTGCCTGGCGCGTCCCTGCCGGCCCGTGTGCGGAAGCCCTTGAGCAGGTCGTCATTGGGCACGCGCAGGTAGTAGTCGCGAATCTCATCCTGCTCGCGGCGCAGCATGCCGTCACCCAGCGACACCTCGCCGAACTCGAAAGGTTGGAGCACCACTTTGCCGGCGGTGTCCGGCGCGGCCTGGGTGGTGGAAAGTAGAATCAATATGGCAGCAAACATGGCATGCATCTCCAGTGGTGCAATTGTCGCCACAGAAGAACGCGGCAGTCAACCCCCGAGGCGGCGCCTTTTTTGACTGCGGTGGCCATGCCGCCGCGTTGGATGACGGAAGCGATGTTTCGGCACGCCGGAGCATGGCCCCGCCGAAGAAAAGCGGCGGCATGGCCATCGCAGTCAAAAAAGGAGAACCGGCGCGGGGTCCTGTTGAAGCGGCTGGATTCTGAGTGTAACATAACCGCCGTGAGATGCCGGGGCGTCCGGCGGCTGTCAAGGGTGCGAACGAAACCCGGAACCACCGGGTGGGGAGACGGTTATGAACATTCGGCAGTTGCGCGATCTGGCAATCAAGTTCATCGGCCTGGGATGCCTGTCCAGCGGGGTGGTAATGCTTTCGCAGGTGTTCATGATGTTTGACTATTCGTGGCAGGGCGAGCATCTCGCAAGCCGGATTCTGCCCGATCTTTCTATTGTTCTCACGATACTGCTGTACCTTGTCCTTGCCGGTGCGCTGCTGTTCAAGTCGCGCGCCGTGGCCGGCCTTTTGTGGCCGGCGGAGGAGGAAGCGGGGGCAGAACCCAGTATCTCCGCCTCGTTGGAAATGGGGGTGGCTCTTGTCGGCCTGTACTACATCCCCGAAGTGCTGTCCAAAGTGGCCTCCGACCTTTTCTTTTTCGTTGTGAGGCCGGAAAGCGCGTCAGGATATCATGGCTATACGAATCTGCTTGCCCACGCGTTCATGCTGGCCGTTGCCCTGCTGTGTATCGTCAAGGCAAAGGCGATAGCAACGCACATTCGCAAATACACGGAATAGCCCGCTCACAGCGCCTTGACGCGCGCGATTTCTTTTCCGGTCATGTCGACGGTGTGAATGGCGCAGGCAAGGCACGGGTCGTAGGAGTGGACGGTGCGCAGCGCCTCGAGCGGCTTTTCGGGGTCGGCGACGGGATTGCCCACCAGCGCGGCTTCGAGCGGGCCGGGGTTGCCCTTCTCGTCGCGCGGACCCATGTTCCATGTCGAGGGCACGACCGCCTGATAGTTGGTGAGCTTGCCGTCGGTGATCACGACCCAGTGCGACAGCGTGCCGCGGGGGGCCTCGTGGAATCCAAAACCCTTGATCTCGCCCTTGGGGAAGGTGGGCGGGTTGAAGATGGCCGCGTCGCCCTTGCCGATGTTTTCCACCAGCAGGTTCCAGTGCTTGTCTGCGTGGTCTGCGAGCGCGGCACAGCGGATGGCGCGGGCCGCATGGCGGCCCAGCGTGGAGCGGAGAATTGCGGGGGACAGCGTTGTCCCGGCGACCTTGCCCGCCGTGTCCAGCAACTGGGTGGTCCACTTCTTGAACACCGCGTTTCCGGCGGCGTTGGCTATGAGCACCTGGGCCAGCGGGCCCACCTCCACGACACGGCCCTCGAAACGCGGGGCCTTGGACCAACTGTACTTTTTCGCCGGGTCCCATGGCTCGTACTGGGGCACGGTCTGGCCGCTCCACGGATGGAGCGGCGCGCCGCTGTCGGCGTAGTAGGCGTGGGCGCTCGACTCGGCCACACCGTCCCGGAAATAGGGATCGCCAAAGGCGGTGATTGCCTTGAAGGAATTCGGGGCCGCGGCGTTGATCGTGCCACCGGGCAGATCAAAACCCAGGCCCTTGCCGTCCAGCGGCAGATCGGGCACGGCCATGTAGTCGCTGACGCCCGCGCCGTAGCCGAACCAGTCGGCGTACATCGCGCCGATGGCGCACACGTCGGTGAAGTAGACCTGCTGCACGAAGGGGATGACCTCGTCGAACAGGCTCTTGACCATGTAGAGCTTTTCCATGTTCAGCGTGGCGGGGTTGTCCATGTTGATGGCGTTGGCCACGCCGCCCACGGCAAGGTTCTGGATGTTGGGCGTCTTGCCGCCGAGGATGGCGACGATCTGCAGGGCCTTGCGCTGATACTCCAGCGCCTGCAGATAATGGGCCACGGCGAGCAGGTTCACCTCGGGCGGCAGTTTCATCGCGGGGTGGCCCCAGTAGCCGTTGGTGAAGATGCCCAGCCGGCCCTGCTGCACAAAGCCCGCGACCTTCTCCTTCACGGCGGTCATCTCCTGCACTGAATTGCGCTGCCAGGGCGACAGCGACTGCGCGATCTGCGCGGCCTTGGCGGGGTCCGCGCTGAGCGCGGAGACGACATCGACCCAGTCCAGCGCG
>CAIXUF010001146.1 GCA_903922535.1 Candidatus Hydrogenedentota bacterium | reverse complement strand
CGGCCCAATCCCGACCGCATTGTTGAGCCGAACACCTTTCCCGCACTGCGCAGTGAGGCGATAGAGCCGGGGCAGATCCCCATGGAAATTGACCGGCGCGGCATCAATCTGATTGGCCAGCCAGTGGCCATGCCGGAACCTTCCACGGGAAGTGGTCCTGCAATGCCGGGAAGTCTTGTGGCGTCGACGCCGTCGCCAGAACCGCCGCCCATGCCGGAAGCGGTGGTGAAGGCACTGGAAAAGCCCGCGGCAGAGGCTCCGATCCAAAGGGAGATCAAGGCCGCCCGGGCGGAAAGCGACTTTGCGTTTCTGGATGATCTCGTCGACATCAAGATCAGCACGTACCGGGCCGCCGGGGAAAAGCAGGGATTCTTTGAGCTGAGCATCCAGCCGAAGGAGAGCGGGAAGATTGACGTGGTTCCCAAAGACGTTACGTTTGTCATAGACGCATCGCGCAGCATGTTGCAACGCAAACTGGATCTTGCGGCGAAGGGGCTGGGGGAGCTGATAAAGAAACTGCGTCCCGATGACCGGTTCAATGTGGTTGTCTTCCGGGACACCCCATCGTTCTTTCAGTCGGACCGGGTGCCGGCCACCGATGCGCACAAGGCCGGTGCCGCGACGTTCCTCAAAGGCCTTGAATCCAAGGGGCAGACGGATGTTTACGGCGCGTTGCGGGCGGTTGTGACCCAGAAGCCGCGGGCGGGGGTTCCGGGAATCATCGTGCTCATTTCGGACGGCCGGCCGACCACGGGAATGCAGGACAGCCGCGAGGTCATCAACGCGGTGACGGCGGAGAACGATCTGCACAACAGCATTTTCGCGTTTGGCGCGGGAAACACGGTGAACCGGTACCTGCTTGACCTGATCGCCTACCGGAATATCGGCCGATCCTCCATCACCCCGAACATGGAGGAGATCGGGGCCAAGCTGCCCGCCTTCTTTGAGGAATTCGGCGATCCGCTGCTGACGGACATCAGGGTGGATTACGGACATATTGCCCATGATGAAATCTTTCCGCGGGCCATTCCGAATTTCTACCGCAAGGGGGCGGTGAAGGTGTACGGACGTTTTGATCCGGCGAAGGACAAGGAATTCGTGATGCGCCTGACTGGACGCGGGGGAAGCAAGGAAAAGGAGCTTGTTTTTAGGGCGAAACTGGGCGATGCTGGACAGGCCACGGGAACGATCGCCTCGGAGTGGGCCTTTGCGAAGGCGTATTACATTATCGGGGAGATTTCGCGGCAGGGCGAGACGCCGATGCTTATGGGAGAATTGAAGGACCTGTCCGCAAAGTACAATATCCGCACGATCTACAACCAGTAGTCCAGCGCCGGGAAAGATGCCAGTGAGTCACTTTGTTTCTGCCAAAGCCTCGGAGTGGATGGAACGGCTGCGGGGGGATGCCGCACCTGATCCGGCACTGGTTGAGGTGTACGGGGGGGATGCGGAGACGCTTCGTGAACGGAAGGCGCTTTGGACGCGGACGCTGCGGCGTTTTGTGGAACGGTTCGGCGATCAGCCGGTTCGTTTGTTCAGGTCGCCTGGGCGGATTAATCTCCGGGGCATGCATGTGGACACGCACGGCGGCTTTCTCAATCTGATAACGCATCAGCGGGAGACGGTGGTGGTTGCGGCCTCGTCGGCGGGTTCCATGTCGGTCTTTGTGAACATAGAGT
>CAIXUF010001145.1 GCA_903922535.1 Candidatus Hydrogenedentota bacterium | reverse complement strand
TATTTCAACGGCAGGGGCGGCGCGCATGCATGCCGGACTCTTTCGCAGCAGATTAGGGTTTGCGCCCCCTGACGGCCAGCAGGCTGGTCAGGGCAAGGCCCATGAGGAACAGGTCCGCCATGCGCCCTTTCAACCCGTCAAGGCTGAGGTTGGATTTGCCGCAACTGCAACCACTGCATCCGAACTGATTCAGCGCCTGATTGAGTTCGGCCAGGGTGAGTTCACCGCTGCCGTCCGTGTCCATGGAGTTGAACTCCTCTTGAGTCAGCGCCGGGGCGTAGGCCGAAGCCTCGGCCCAGCTCAGTCCGCCGTTGTGGTCCTTGTCCGCCAGGGCAAAGCCGCTGATCAAGGACCGTATGATACTCTCAAAGGTGCTGTTCTCGCCTTCAGACGACGCCAAGTCAAACACCGCGCCGACAGTCTTGGGGCCGTTCATCACGAGGCTGGCCGGGTTGGCGGCGCCGCTCAGGTCGCCGGTCCAGTGCAAGAACGCATAACCGGGATTCGCAGTCGCCGTTACTGTCACGCCTGTTCCCGACAAGTAGCCCTCCGCCGGCTGGGATGGGCTCAGCGCGACTGTCCCGCCCGTCGAAGACTGCACCGTCACCGTGTAGGCGTCGAACGCAAACATGGCGGTCACAGAAATGTTGCCCGTGACGTTGGCGTCTGTGCGCGACGCCGTCAAGACACCGTCACTCCACTGGGCGAAGTGGTAGTTCGTGGCCGCCACCGCCATTACCGCAGTGCCGGTCCCTCCGTGGATCACGGTTTGGGGCGATTCGCCGACGAGTGTGCCGTTTGCCCCCGCCGTGTACGTCAGGGTGTACATGTTGACGGCGAACATCGCCGTCACGGAGATGTTGGCCTTCACATTCGTGTCTGTGCGCGTGGCCGTCAGGAGGCCGTCGCTCCACTGCACAAAATGGCAGCCGTCTTTGGCCACGGCCGACACGGCGGCACCGTTTGCACCGTAGTTCACCGTTTGCACCGGTGTCCCGGAGATGGAGCCGTTCTGGTCCGCCGTGTAGGTCAGCGTGTACACGTTTATGGCGAACGCCGCCGTCACGGAAATGTCGGCACTTACGTTCGTGTCCGTGCGCGCGGCCGTCAGGACGCCGTCGCTCCACTGCACAAAGTGGTAGCCGCCGTCCGGCACCGCCGTCACCGCAGTGCCGTCCCCCCCGTCGCTCACCGTTTGCCGCAACGCCCCGGAGATGTAGCCGTTCTCGCCCGCCGTGTACGTCAGCGTGTGGCCCGGCGGCATGTTCAGCAGGACAGTCACTGCCGTAACCGCGCCCGCCGCCAAGTCCACGCTCCGGGTGGCGGTAATGTAGCCCGGCGCGGTGACGTCCAGCGTGTGCGAGCCCGCCACAAGGCCGGACAGCATGTAGGCACCCGACACGTTGGCCGTGACGGGTGTCCCGCCGTCGGCGGCCACGGACGCATTCTGGACCGGGAAGTTGGTGGCCGCGTCCTTGACCGTGCACACCACGGACGCGGCGCCGGTTCCGCCGGTGATGAACGGCACGAAGGTGACGGGCCCGTTCATCTTGGCGGCGATCTCCGCCTCCGTCTCCAGGCCCCAGTAGTTCATCTGCGCCAGCATCGTCTCGGAATTCATGTTGCGCACGAAGAAGCCCGACACGTTGCTGAACTGGTTGGCGCCCGTGCTGCCGGCCTGGCTCACGTCGCCCAGCATGGGCGTGGAGGATGTGCCGACGTCCTTGGAGGCCGGTCCGCGCACGAACACGGCGTCGAAACGAATGTCGCGGAACTCGTTCTGCGTGATGTTGGCGTTGGTTTCCACGGCGCGCAGGCCGAAATCCACCCGCTCGACCAGCGACTTGGAGACCACGGTCGCAGATGAATCGGCGCCCAGAATGCTTATGCCCACACAGCCGGACACGTCACTGCCGTTGACGCCGATATTGGTCACCAGGCACTTCACGTGCTGTATGCGCAGCACTTCGGAACCCTGTGGGGCGTCCACGGGAAGTTCGAGGCTCAGGTTCTCCAGCCGGGTGTCCTGCGCGGCCGACAACGCATAGGCGCTGTCGATGGTGTCCAGGAGCTGCGCCTTGACCGGGGAAATGCGAACTTCGGAGCGCTGGGCGGCCGGATCGCCGACGAGCGCGGTGAGCGGCTCCATGACCACCCGTTCCCCGTAGGTGCCCGGGGCCAGATGGATGGTTACGGACCCGCCGCCGCCATAGCTTCGCACGGTGTCCATGGCATGGCCGATGGTGCGCCACGGCGCTTCGACCGAGCCGACAAGCGACGCGTCATCGCCCGTCGGCGACACATATGCGTCCTGAAAGCCGAGCCGCGTCACCCTGATGCCGACTGCCGCGGAGTGGTTGCCCGCCAGGTCCCCGGCAATCACCTCGAAGGCGTTTACGCCGATGCCAAGGGCGCCCTCGTAGCGCCAGATTCCCGAACCGGGCGTGAATGTAACGCCCGTTTCCGCGCCGTTCACAAGAATAACGGCCACATCCGCCGCCGCGGTGCCGTCCAGCCGGACGACGTCGGCAATGGTTGGGAAATCCTGGCCCGCCCCGAACCCGCCGTCGGTTGTAATGACGGGGGCTGCGGGTGCGGTGATGTCGTAGCGGCGGGAAAGTGTGTTGGACGCGGTGTTGTAGTGGCCCACCACATCCTGAAAGCGGCCCTCGGGAATGCTCGCCGAGAAATCGCCCTCGGCGGCCGGCTTGAGCGTGAACGTGTACATGGAGTTGGCGTAAACGAACTCTTGCACACTCGCGTTGACGAGCTGCAGCGCGGCGGCGGTCAGGCCGCGCGACGGCTCGCTGAGGGTTATGTCAACCTGGATGCTGTCCTGCCTCACCTGCGCGCCCGAGTCGGAACTGAGCGTGGCGGTCGGCGGGTTCAGGTCCACCACCACGGTGTAGCTGCCCGAGCTGCTCCAATTCTCGGCGGCGTCACTCTCCTGCACGTACAGCGTGTGCGGGCCGTCGGTCAGCGGATCATAAACGTCCGCCGCGACGGTGAACTGCGTGGCGGCGTTTGCCGCCAGCCATGAGCCCTCGGAGAAGCCGTAGCGGTACCACCCGACACCACCGTTGCCGCCGGAGTACCAGGTCCAAGTGGGCCTGGGGTTGGTCGTCGGTGATTCGGTGCCGCTCACAATGGGGGCATTCGCAGCCAGCGCGCCCTCCAAAACAGCCTGCCCCTCCACCCGCGCCGATGTCCCGGCGGGTCCGTCCGCAGCCCATACGGGCAGCACGCCCCATGCCGCAGTGATTAGCGCCAAGGCCGAACCCAGGCAAATCCACTTTTTCATGCGTCTTGTCTCCATTGTTGCCGCCCGCCATGGCTGTGCCGGTTCAGCGGGAATTGGACAATTCCTGACACACTGAAACGGCCGCAGCCGGTCGTATCCATCCGTTCAATTGTGTGTTCTTGGGGAATGACTGGATGTCATCCAATGAGCGCTCGTGGTGTCGGCGTGACAGCGCCTGTCCGTCCCGCCAACCTTAGCCCGTCGTCTGAAGAGACTGACCGGGTTGTCCCATGACTCGCCGCCCGTCGGCAGCGCCTGCCTCGGCTTGACCCGGTGGGATTAGTGTGCCACAAGCCTCCGGGGTATGCAAGAGACTTTTCCGGCCCCCCCCCTTGTGCGGCAAGTTTGGCACCGCAATTTGTGTTGTTCGCGTGCCGCTCTGCGTTTTTCTTCGGCCCGAGTTCCAGTACAGCACGTTTGTGCCCGGTTGGCAATCCCACCGGCGTGAAGAAGCCCGCCGACACCCGCAACGTGATATGCTGTTCGCAACCGGCCGCCCCGGGTTTCGGGGGCCGTATGGAATTGGGATTGGGATCCTGAATATGAACGTCAACGCGCATCGGGGAAATGACGGGACGCAGGGCAACCGCACCACCCGCCGCGACTTTCTCAAGGCCGCGGGCATGACGGGCGCCATGGCCGCGCTTTTAGGAGGGCTTGAATTCACCCCCCGGGCGGCGGCCGG
>CAIXUF010001144.1 GCA_903922535.1 Candidatus Hydrogenedentota bacterium | reverse complement strand
CCACCACATTGTCCGGAACCCCATTCTTATCAAGGGTCGACGTCTTCATGCATAACCTCCTCGCGGGTAATCCACGAAGAGATTATATCAGGTATATTAGTAAATGCCAAGCCCCTTATTGTCTGGCCGGGCACAAAACCATTGTAGGTAAAGAGATTCGCGCTCGTGCCGTTTATGTCTATGGGTGCCAACTTTACTTCCAGCGTTACCTGCACGACACCAGGAGTGGTGCTTTGGTTCCCCATTTCAGGTGGATCCTGGAAAGGGGCGCCGAGGGGCGGGTCGATCACGGTGCCCGTGCCGCCCGTGCCCATGCCGCCGCCCATACCGCTGTTTTCAGCATTCATGCCGGTTTGGGTTGCGGCGAAAGCCGGTGCCGCAAGCAGTGCCGCGGCGGCGCAAATCAGGGTCGCGCTCAGTGCGGCTGTCCGAATGTTCAGGCCATGCAGTCCGGTATTGTTTGACATGGTTCTTTTCTCCATGGTTGTGAACATTGGTTCAAAAACGTTCGAAACGTTCCGACCAGGATTGACGGTTACGGTGTGGGCGCGATGAAGCGGTGCTCGAAGGCCACGCCGTCGGTCGGATCCGAATGACAGACATCACACTTGCTGATGGGGCCGGTGCGGCCCTGAAGCCCGACGGCCTCCACGTTGTCCGCCTGGGTGACCGTGGGCGTGATGGTGTGCGGGCTTCCGTGGCAGGCCGAGCAGTGAATGCCATAATGGCCCTTGGAATTCCGGAACAGTGTTCCAGTCTGCTCGAATTCAAACCCTGACCGTTTGTGGCAGTCGCCACAGCGCGGCTCGTCCACCCAGGGCGCGCGGGCGGGGCTGCCTACGGCCTCCATGGAGCCGTGGCAGTCGGCGCAAATCATGCCCGCAGCCCGGTGCACATCGCGCTGGCACTGGGTGTCACCGCCGGGATGGCAGGCATAGCAGCCGTTTTCCAGCGACTTGCCAAGACGCCACATCCGCTTTGCATGGGCGGTGTGCATGGACGAGGACAGGGTGGGCATGCCCACATCCCCGTCGAAACCCAGCTCGGGCTGGGGGTGGCAGCCGCCGCAGGCCACCGGCGCGGCGGAGGCAAAGCTGATCGAGGTGCCGTGCAGCCGGTCGTGGGCGGCAAGTATGTCCTGCGCCACGGTCATGCCGGGGGTGTTGTGGCAGAGCGGGCAGCTAAGTTCCCAAGACACGGGGACCACCGCCTGAGTTTGCACGATGTCCGCCCCGCCGCGTGAGACGGTGATGAGTCCAAGGGCAAAGGGGTCAAAGGTCATGTCGTCCGCCAACGGCGTGACGGGTATACCGGTGACGGACCAGTCGCTGCGCCCCGCCGAGGCCAGCGAGGTCATCGTCCCGGTGAGGCCGTTGCCTGTGAGCCCCACATCGGGGGGCAGCGGCGCGGCGAGACCAAACAGGTCCTGGGCATAGTCCCAGAAATTGGTCTTGTCCACCGAGGTGGTTTTGGATGGAATACGGTAGTTGATGTCAATACCCTGTTGCACGATTTGCGGCTTGGGTCCGCTGCGGTCCACGATGAGCGCGTGCAGGGTGTTGTAGGGCGGCAGGATCATGAATTCGGAGAAGTCCTGGTTCATGCAGTGCATGCCCAGATCGTTGTAGCCGAACACCACGAGGCTGTTGGAACTGAGCAGGGGGGTATAGGTCCCGGTCTCCGTCACGGTGGGGTCCGTGGCGATGTCCACGGTAATGTCGTTCGGCCTGACCATGCCCGGGCTGGCAAGCGCCTCGCTGAAATGGATGATGTGTGTGCCCACCGGTATGCTGATCAGTTCCTCGCCGCTCTGGTGCCAGATGCCGTCGTCAAGACGCCATTGGGCGGAGGCTTTGCGCGCCGCTTCGGGTTCTATCGTGACGATAAGCGCGCCCTTTGCGGCCAGCGAGGCGTAGGTGCCAGCGACCGTCGTGGTCGGCGCGTCGCCCAGGACGATTGCCTGATCACCCGGGCTGTTCCATCCCGCCATTTGCTTGAACGACACAATGTGATTTCCGACGGCAAGACCGCTCACGGAATCGCCACTGTTGCGCCATGGACCGCTGTCCAGACTCCACCGGGCACCGGCGTCCACCGCCGCCTGGGGCTCCATGGTGACAACCAGAGCACCCGCCGCGGCCAGGGAGGTGTAGGTGCCGGTGATCGTGGTGGTCGGCGTGTTGCCGAATGTGATTGCCTGATCACCGGGACTGCTCCAGCCCGTAGCCGGCTTGAAAGACAACGTGTGGTTCCCGGCGGAAACGCCGCTGACGGAAGCGCCGCTGTTCTGCCATGGGCCGCCGTCAAGGCTCCACTGGGCACCGGCATCCACCGCTGCCTGGGGCAGAATATTCACCACCAGGGGATCCGTCCCCTTCGACGGACAGCCGGAAAAGGCCAAACAAAGCACGGCACACATGCCCAACACGTAAATGTGACGCATAGATCTCTCCTTGCGGGGTGAGCCCCCCGTTGGCTAGCGCTGATCCCGTGTCCGAGGCTCAATCATCAGATCTTCAATGATGACGGCATTTTCTTTTCCGCCGTTCATCCGGCGGCAGGAATTGACAAAAATCTTCCCAAGCGGTTCCGGGTGGCGCAGTACCACCCACCCCGACCATTCCGCCGGGCCCCGCGGCCATTACCAGCGAAGACAGGACGGCTCCGCCACCATGCCGATCCAGCTTTCCCTTACAGTGCGTTCCGTGGGAAATGACGACGCCTCGCGCGCGGTCTGGCATTTCACGCAGGGTTGTTGAAGCCCCACGCACTTCACGGTGCACCCCGAGCGCCGCACCTCTTCGCAGAGACCTGCCAGCACACCCGCAAGCAAGAGGGTTATGCCGTCGGTGTGCTCGGAAAGATCCAATGTCCAGGCGGTTCCCGGACGGCGGTACACCTCTGACAGCAGTAGCTCCTTCAGCAGAACATAGCCCGTTTCGAATTCCATGCGCGGTATGCGCACCCTCGCGGCGTTCCGGCCTGCATGAATCTCGACACCCCACACCTCAGTCTTCTGTGCGCACGTTTCCATCGTCTTACCCCGCTATGCAGGTTTCGGCGCGCTCTGCGACCGCCGCCGCACAAAAAGCCTCTTCCCGCTTTCCGGGAAATGCCACGGTGTCTGTCTGCCGGACATCCGCGGAGCAGGCGGGGTAATAGTCCCTCAAGAACCGGCTGCGCAGTTCCCTGAGCAGCGCCATCTTGATGTCCCCTCCGCCCAATTCTCCCGCAGCCGCCTGGCGTTGCCATGCCCAAAGCAGGGTCGCACGCGCGAGACGCTGTCCAAGGATGGGGTCCCGTGTTAGCGCGAGCGCCACGGAATAGCACATCTCAACATGCGACAGAAGCACCTGTTCTGCCTGCGTCAACACGGTCGGCACCAAGGCATATACCGCGCTTGCTTTATTGGTCTTCTGCATCTCCTTTGATCTCCCTAGTTGTTTCGTGCCCGTGTCGGCACATCAAAAACGCTGTTTTCTACAAATGTCACACACGACTGAGTCCCTCAACCGCGCCATGTACCAAGCAAACCCCATGCCATTGGCGGAGGAGAGATTGGAAATATCCGCCAATTCAGCAAACGGCCATTGGAATTGGCGGGTCATTTCGGGGAATGGACACGGTGAACCTTGCGGATGGTATCGTGTAAAAACTTGTTTTGCAGGTGTTTATGTACATTTCGTCCATTACATCCGTCGGGGCCGCGAATTCAGGCAATCTTCAAAAAGACCCTGTGCTATTGGGCCAACAAATCGGAAGATGCGGCCGTCCCAGAATGTTGCGCGCTGAAGGGGTGTGCGGTTTTGGACAGAGGTCTGGGTGCAGCGGCCGTAAGTGGCCACCGAATCCCACGTTCATGCTGTTTCCAGAAGGGGGTGGGTGTGCCAAAACGCACACCCCTTCGGGGTATGGAAACGTGCGGTTCTATCCTGGGTCGGCTCGGCAACTTGTAACCCGTTCCCGGGGTTGTTAAGATTTCGCCGTCGGGCAGACGGGGCCTGCCCCCGCAACCGTTCCGGGAGACTTCATGGACCAAAACAGAGAGGGTACGCCGCGGCGGCTGCGCCGCTTCTGGGCTTGCTGTCTTTGTGCGGCGCTTACCCTCGCCGCCGCTTTGGCTGTTTTCCATTCCCTGCTCGCGCCCCCGTTATGGCCCAAACTGCTGCTGACCGGCGACTACCACTGGTATCACGGGCCGTTGGCATTCAACCTTGACGCGGCGCTGCATGACGGGGAGTTCCCCCTTTGGAACCCGCTGACACTTTGCGGGCAGCCCTTCGCCCACAACCCTCAAATTTCCGTCTTCTACCCGCCCAACCTTGTGCGGAGCCTGCTGACTTTTCATCCGACCCCCGAGAAAACGCACCTCGGCCTTATGGTGCTCGTGTTGCTCCACATATTAATTGCGGCGCTGGGCACCTATGCCCTGTCGCGGGACTATGGTCTGAGTCGGGGTGCGTCCGCCGTTGCCGTGCTGGCCTACGTGTTCGGGCCGACCTTCGTGCGGCGTGTGCTGCTGCAATGGGTGCTGGCCGCGTCAGCCGCATGGCTTCCCTGGCAGATTCTGCTGTTACGCCGCGCCCTCCGCGCGCAGAATCTGCGCGGCAGGCTCTTCTACGGTCTGGCTGGCGCGGTCGTTTTCGCCATGAACATCCTGGCCGGTTTTCCCCAGATCACGTTCTGCACGGCCATCCTGATGGGCCTGTTTTTCCTGTTCGATCAGCTCTTCCACCTCAAGGGGGCCGACCTGCGCGCCCCGGCCGCCGCGCTGCGGCGCTTTGCCGGAAGCAGCGTGTCGTCGGCGGTGCTTTTCGTTGTCGCCGCATTGCTGGCCGCAGTGGTGCTCGTGCCCGGCGCGGAATACGGCGCCTATGGGGGGCGCGCCCGGGGCCAGGGCTTTGAGGTGCAGGCGGCTGGGCAGGACCTATCGCCGGGCCATATTCTGCGGTCGCTCATCGTCTATCCCGGCGCCACCGACGCCGAGCAGGGTGCCCGCGGCGCGGGACTTATCGTGCTGGTGCTGGCTGTGGCGGCATTCACCCACCGCAGGCGCCGCGAGGCGCTTCTGTTCGCCGTGCTGTTCTACCTGATGACCGAATGCACGCTGGGACCGCCTTTTCCGTTCGGCTGGATCGTCAGCCGCATGGACGTGCTTCAGTTCAGTTCGCCCTGGCGGGCGGGCGTTCTGACGGGCTTCCCCCTTGCCATGCTGGCCGCCTTCGGGGCCGACGCTGTTACGGAGCGGCTGCGCACCTGGCCGCGCAACATCCTTCGCGCCCTGCTGTTGGTTGTTGCGGGTGGTGTCCCGGCGTGGTTCCTGCTGCGGTGGCTCAATGCCGCGCCCTATGTCCAGCCGGGTAGTGCGGCGGTGTACATACCCCTGGCCGGGCTGGCCGTTGCCGTGCTTGCCGGATTTATCCACCTGCCCCGGCTGTGGCGCGCATTACTGGTCGGT
>CAIXUF010001143.1 GCA_903922535.1 Candidatus Hydrogenedentota bacterium | reverse complement strand
AGGGCACAGCATAGCATCCCCAGAAAGACCGGCTTCGCAAACGACCCAATCATTACACCTCTCCCAGTGGTTGTCCTTCACCTTCTTGCCGCAGTCCAATATAGTAGAAAAACGTCGAAATGTGGATCAACAGGATGGACGGAACAAGGCAGAAACTCCCGGCGTGTTTCAGCCCAACACGCCTATGTGTATATACCCACGCCCGCCGATCCTGCCAAAGTTTTCACGTCACTCCCTGTGAAACATTGGGCCTGTCACGCCGCAAACGAAACCCGCCACATACCCTGCCCGCTGTTCGACTAATTCCGGCCCGCCCATCGCTCCAACTCGCCTTTGTCCAGGACATACACCGACTTGGCGTCATCGGAAAGGGCGATCCTGCGGGACGCATCGCCCGAAAACCGGTACCGACGCACAAGCTCCCCGTCCGCCAGCGACCAGAGCGAAGCGGGCGCGAAGTTGTCGCGGTTCATGGCAAGTGCATACCCACCGTCGCCGCTGAGCAGAATATGATTGTTGATGTACCAGTTTCCGTTTCGTTTCTCAGGCATCCCGGTATCTATGGTATTGATCAGCTCTCCGGAACAGCAGTCCCAGACGCGGATCATCTTGCCCGCGGCATAAGTCACGGCACGGCTGCCGGAGCCGCTGAACGCGACGTAGATCAGGCCGCTGCGCTTGTACCGATCCGTAACCAGACCGGCCCAGTCTCGGGCGCTCTGTTCAAGTGATTTCAGAAAGCTTCCCCCAGTGTATGGCTGGGTTTCGTAATACTGGCCCGGCTCCACAAAGGTGTGCAGGAGCCTGCCCGTGCCGGCGTCGTGCAACCGGGCGCGCCCATAGCCGCCGCTCAGCAGCAGCGTCCCGTCAGGGGAAAATCGGATGCGGCCGCCGTCACTCCCTCTCCAGAAATTCTGCGAGCAGTCAATGCCCGTTCGCCCCTCTTCAGGCGCCATGCCGCGCCGGGAAAAGTCTTCCGCCAGATCCACCACTTCCAATGCGGGCCAGATGTTCACCGCCACCCGGCGCCCGTCATCGGAAAATGCCGCATAGGCCGTGGTGTCCCAGTCCACTTTTGCGTCAAAGACCTGAACCGTCCGCGTCTCCCGCAAATCCTGGAGCACGGCCCGCCGCCCATCCGTCTGGATCACCAGATAACGTCCGTCCGGCGACAGCGCAAGCGGATCACCCTGGCCGGAGAATAGCGGCGTGGCCGTGTCCCTGGCATACACCTCGAATTGGTTCGTTTGGCGCCCGCCGCCCTCGCCAAAGTCTCTGGTGACACAGTGCGTCAGGGTCCGATTGAAGAGCCCCCCCCCAAAGCGGTTGCGTGCCGGCAGTAGCCATTCTCCGGCTTGTTCCATGCCTTCCAACCGGTACACCGACAGGGCGGTATTTCTGGACACCTGGTTGTACGCCGACAAGTACCCGCCGTCTTGAAACTCCAGCGCGACGTTGTCCGGAGCGACTCTCCGCCCGTCAAACACCCTGGTCGGCGTGGCGTCGGGCACCGGCGGCCAGAACCAGAAGTTGCGGTCTTCATCCTGCGAAAGGATCATGTCCGCGCCTTCCGCGGGCCGCTGAATGCGGACGCTGAAAAGCGTGTGTCCGGGCCTGGACAGGGTCTGCTGGATCGCGCCGGTCTGCGCATCGAGCACACAGGCTTTCTGCCGGTCGACGGTAACGAAGTAGAGGCACTTCTCGTCGGCCGACCAGACTGGTGCGCGAAATGGCTCTGGAATGTCGCCCAGGTCGCGCACGGGGGAGCCCGTCTTTGTGTCGAAAATCCTGAGTCCGGCGGGACCGTCCTTGTGCGGGCTGACCATGGCAAAGAGGCCCGACGACGACAATGTGCCCCGTGGACTGGAGTGGTCTTCCAGAATCGCATGTGCTTCCGAAGTCCTGCCGCTGTCCAAGTCCACGAACAGGAACTCCTTGGGCCAATCCTGCCACTGTTCCATGGAAGTCGTCCCCGTCGGTACCACCATCCGGAAGAACAAAGCCGTTTTCCCGTCCGGCAAGAAGGCCACGGGAAAGGCGTTTTTCATGTTCCCGAAAACGAGTTGCCTTCGGCTTTCCACATCGTAAAGCACCGTGGTCAGGCGCGAGGACATTCTACCCGGGTCCGAGTCGAAACACGCCAGGATGCAACTCCCGTCAGGGGAAAGCAGCATACTGTCGGTGCGTCCAAACCGGTCTTCCCGGCACCGCCAGAGTTCGCGGCCGGTGGCCTTATCGAGCAGGAACAGGTAGGTGTTTGAATACCCCGCGATGCGCTTCCCGCCCCACTCCACATTGGCGCCTTGCGGATGGTGCCAGCGCTGCGCGCCGGAGTGGATGTCAAAGGCGCGAATGCCGCCCTGATTGACCATGAGGAACAGGTTCTCTTCCGGCATGCAGTCCACGTTGTGATAGAAAGGGTTTGCGAAGAGAATGCATTCCCCGGGCCCGGTCGCCATGGGTTCCTCGGCGCGGGCCGCCAAGGCAGGCAGCAGCACCGCTGCAAGCAGCAAGGCATGAACAGGGGCCTTTCTCATAAACATCCTCCCTCTACAACGCATCCTTCGGCCGACCCGCCCAGCGGTACAGGTCGTCCTTGTCCACGACGTAAACCGACTTGCCGTCGTCGGACAGCGCGACGTTGAACGAGTCGCTTTGCGGAAGACTGTACCGGCGAATGAGCGCCCCGTCCGCCAGCGACCACAGCGAGGCGGGCGCGAAATTGTCCCGGTTCAGGGCGAAGGCAAAGTCGCCGTTGTCGCTGAGCACAACGCTGTTGTGTATGTCCCCGAGCTTGTTTCTTTTTTCGGGCAGGCCCGTCTCGATCGCGCTAATCATCTGGCCCGAGCGGGTGTCCCAGACGCGGATAATCTGGCCGACAACATGGGTGACCACCCGGTCGCCCATGCCGCCGAAGGCGACATACATGGGAGGGGGCGGCCCTTTGAACCGGTCGGTGACCACGCCGGCCCAGTCCTTGGCGCTTTGGGCCAGTGAATCCAGAAAGCCTCCCTGCCCGAGACGGTACGGTTCGAGAAAGCGCTTCGATTCGACGAAGGTGTGAAGCAGTTCGCCCGTGGCGGCATCGTGCAGCCATGCGCGGCCGTAGCCGCCGCTCAACAGGCGGGAACCGTCCGGGGAAAAACAGAGGCTTTGTCCCTCGCCCCGAATCCAGGTGCCCCGGGCGCACTGAAAACCCTGCTGGCCTTCCTCGGGATGCATCCTGTGCCGGGGAAAATCGTCCGCCAGATCGACCACTTCCACAGTGGGCCATGCGTTGACCGCCAGGCGTCGGCCGTCGTTGGAAAACGCTGCCTGAATTTCAGAGGCATAGTCCAGCTCGGCGTTAAAGGAACATACAGTCCGTTTCTGTTCCAGGTCCAGCAGCAGGGCCGTCTTGTCCCCGGTCTGAACCACGAAGAACCTCCCGTCCGGCGACAGGGCGAGCGGGGTGCCGGCGCAGGAATACAGCGGCCCCTGCCCGCCGTTGGCATAGACATCAATGCTGTTCTTCTCTGCCCTGCCATTCTCGGAGTAGTTGGTAACCCTGTTGATGCAGTGGGTAAAGGTACGGTTAAACAGATCGCCCTCGTGGAGATTGGTCTGCTTCATGCGCCATTCGCCGACTTTCTGCATGTCCTCCAGCCGATGGGCCACCAGCACGTCAGCGCCGGGAATCTCCTGATGCGCCGTCACATACCCGTTGTTGTGCATCTGCACCGCCCTCAATCCCGGGGCGATTCTGCGCCCGTCGAACAGCTTTACGGGCGTGGCGTCGGCAACCGGCGGCCAAATCCAGTAGTTGCGGTCCGCATCCTGCGACAGGACCATGTCAGGGCCTTTGCCGGGCTGCCCAATCCTCACGCTGACCGGAGTATGCCCGGGCCGGGAAATGCTTTGCAGCAGCGCACCGGTCTGTGCGTCGAGCACGCAGTAGTTTTCCTGACCTAATCCCCTGTAATAGAGACGCTTCTCATCCTGTGTCCAGATCGGAGAAACAAACACGTCCGGGAACTCTCCAAGGTCACGAACAAGCGCCCCGGTCCGCACATCAAACACCTTGAGTCCCGTGGGGCCCTTTTCCGGCGGATACTTGGGCACGGCCAGCAGTCCGGAGGGGGATACCGATGCCCACAGGCATCGATCCGAATCGGGTATGACATGCCCGGCGGTCATGCCCCCCGTGTCCGTGTCCAGCAGGAAATACTCCTTTAGTCCATGATCGCCCAGCAACGAGGGCGGCTCCACTCTTGGGCCCTTCTTCCGCAAGAACGCGATGTTCTTGCCGTCGGCCAGAAAGCCCGCCAGCTCGGCGTCCTTCAATTGCGTGAAAACGCGAACCCGTTGCGGCTTGAAGTCGTAGAGAACGTGGGTGTATTCGGGCTTGAAGTTCGGATCGTACTGTGCCGGCATCTGTGCATACGAGACCATGGCGCGGCTGTCGTCGGGGGAAAGCATCATCCCGTATATCCGGCCATACTGCGTCTCTGTCCAGGACCACACTTCACGGCCGCTGGCCTTGTCCAGCAGAAACAGTACGTGCTCGTCCCTGCCCAGAATGCATTTCCCGCCCCAGTATAGTTCGGCGTTCCACCCATGGAAACGCCGATGCCAGCGCTCCGCGCCCGTGCCGGCATCAAAGGCGTGAATGCCGCCCTCGTTGGCCATCAGGAAAAGGTTCTGTTCCGCGGCGTAATCCACCCCGCGCCGGGTCGGGTCGCCGTAGAGCACGCATCTCTCGGGCTCCGTGGCAATGGGCTCCTCGGCGCGGCTGGAAAGAGCGGAAGACATCAGTGCGGCCAGGCACAGGGCCATCAGGGCATGACGCGCCAGACAGGACATCGGTATCATCCTCCTGGGCTTCACTATAGCAGAGGACGCCCATTTTTGGAAGCAGCCGCACAGGCCGAAGGGAACAAACGCCAAAGAAGACAGGGCGCTGTTGGATGCAACAGTGCCGCGTTGATTGGCGGTGTCAACGGAGGAGAAAGAAACCCCATGGCAGGATGTTGAAACGGGGTTGCCGAATCTCCTCTCTTGGGGTTGATTACGGGGCAGAAGTCCGTTAGGATGAAATTATCCGAGGCGCAAGAAAGCAATCTTGCCATCCCTGTAAAGGCCGAAGAAACAGTCAAGAAAGGCAAAGCGCAAAATGACGGACAAACAGATTGACGACATGTCAAAAGCCCTGTATGCCGATTTGAAGAAGGCAACAAGATCGATGCTTCAACACTGTACGATTGAAGAGCAGGTGATTGTCGCCGAAATCATTTCATTGCCAAACATCATCAAGGCAATCAAGCTGAAGGGCTCGTGATGTCCGCATGGACCCGTGGGAATGGCGCCTTCTGGAGTGCCTTTTTTTCGCATGCTGTGAATGCGCGCAGAGAAGAGCCTCAAAAGCGCGGACTTCTAAGGAATACAATATCCGCCTAAGCAAACGGAAGGGGGATTCATGAGACTGGAACGGATAGACAAATGGATTGACTTCGGTATTGCCGTCGTAGTTTGGGGCGTGGTGCGGTTCACGATGCTGCGCGCGGTTCCCCTCTTTGCTGATGTCTTCAAACATTTTGGAGGGAGGCTTCCTGCATGCACCAGGCTGGTCGTTCGGGTCAGTGATTCCCTGGTTTCAACCCGGATACCCTTCGCGGCCGTTGCACTGGCGGGCCTTGTGCTGTTCCAGGTGTGGCGGATAGTCAGCGTTCCCCCTCCGTTGCCCGGCAATCAACCTGTGCCCTGGGACAGCAGGATTGTCCAGGCCATCATCCTGCTCGGTGTGCTCGTGTTCTTGTTTGTCGTGGTTTCTATTTACATGCCCGTTCTTGCCTCAGGGGAGACTGTCAGCAGTTAGACTTCGGGGGATGGGGGGCCTTTTTGTCTCTTTACGGGGACCGGCGGCAGGCAGCCGAGGGCTGAAATCAATGGCAATTGCTCCGCATACAGGGTGAAACAGGCCGATTTTTCGCATAAAGCGCGGTGTTTACCTACCGGTAGGAAGGTGGGATTTGAAAAAGTTGTTTTTGCCCCCCACTTCGTGGTTATAATCCCGATTAGCCACGCTTCGGGACTTTTCGGCCACGAAGTGGGGCACCGCCGCGTAGACGGCGGAATCGGTCCGGGTGGCATTGTGCATCCATGGAATATGCCCAATAATTGATTTTGTGTTGAAAGCATACTCGGACTGGAAATCGCGAAAAGTAACAAAAGATGGTTTGGCGCTCCGGCTGGAACGGGACGCAGGGCCAGCTTAAACAGGTTTGCGGAAGACATGAGCACCGACACCGCAGATAAGCCGACTATAGAGAGCCACGAGACCGAACCGGCCCACGCGGCCCACTCGACGGCACTTGCCGAGGTGGCGCACCATGAAAAATTGCTCATGGCGCAGCTTGAGGCGGCTCGGGCTGAGGCTGAGGCGCTCATTGCCGCGGCGCGCGTCGAGGCGCGCGCCATAGCGGACGCCGCAGCCGAGTCTCTGGCGGTGGAGCTGGCGGAACGCCGCGCCCTTGCCGACGCCGAGCGCGAGAAGGTGCGGGCGGCCGTGGTGGAGGAGGCGGAGGGCAAAGCGCGCGCCGAATGCGGACGGGCCATGTTACGGCTCGACCAGGCGGCGGAACGCATCGCCGCACTGGTGCTTCCGGGCGGCATGGGAGCCGGCCAATGATCACACCCATGAGCCGGATTGAGATTGTTTGCATGCGCGGGACGACCCGGGACGTGGTGGCGTTCGTGCAGGATCAGGGGATGGTGCATCTTGAGGATGTGCCGCTGGTGGTCGAGGAGGAGCCGGGATTTCTGAACCCGCTTCAGGCCACGCCGGAAGAGCAGCGGGAACAGACGCAGTTGGAGAAGCTCAACCAGAACCTGATGGAGCTTGCCCCGCTGCTGAACGTGAAGCCCGCCAGGCAGGACGTTGACAAGGCCGCCGCAGAGCTGGTTGCGCAGGATCGCGACGTCTGGGAGCGGCAGGTCCGTGAGTGGAACCGGCTGCTGCGCCCGCTGGCGCGGGGCTTGGTCAACCACGCGGACAACATCGCCGTCATCAGGCAGTACGTGGACATGTTGTCGGCCTTGGCGCCGCAGTTGGACAAGCGCGATTTCCGCCTGGGCGTGGGTGCCCGGTTTGTGGTTATTCCCTCGGCGGACAAGAACGACGCTGTGGCTTTGGCGGAATTACTCCAGGAGCGTCTGGGGCCGCAGGTTCAGTTCCTGCACCAGCGCGTGCAGCGCAAGGTCACGGCCGGCCTGGTCCTCTATCCTGAGGACATGGACGCCGCCGTGGAGACGGTGCTGCGCGAGGCCGGTGTGACCCCCGTGGATGCGCCCGAAGCGCCGGTCAAGGGCATGCCCTTTGACGCGGCGCTCGCCAAACTGGGCGACATGCGCATTACCCAACAGAAGCAGTTGGCGGCTGCGCAGGAAAAACTGACCGAAGCCTCGAACGCCGAAGGGGCCCGTCTGACGGCGCTCAAGGGCATTGTGGGCGACCTGCTCCAGCGGCATTTGGTGTCCGAGCGGATGGCCGGCAGCGAACTGGTGACGGTCATTCACGGCTGGGTGCCGAGTGTGCAGTTGGAGGAATTCCGGACGGTTCTGGAAAAACGTTTTGGAGAGGCGGCCATGGTGGCCGATCTTCCGATGGAGAATGTGGCGGACGAGCAGGTGCCCACCCGGCTGGAGAATCCCAAGTTCTTCAAGCCCTTCGAACTGCTCCTGCAACTGTACCAGCCGCCGACCTACGGCGGGATCGACCCGAGCGTCTGGATCGGCGTGTCCTTCATCCTTTTCTACGGCTTTATCATCGGCGACGTGTTCTACGGCGCGCTGATTGTCGCCGGCGCATGGTATCTGCGCCGCCGTTTCCGCGACATGGCGGT
>CAIXUF010001142.1 GCA_903922535.1 Candidatus Hydrogenedentota bacterium | reverse complement strand
GTCCGCCGTGCGCGACGAGGAGCGCCGTCATATCGCCCGGGAACTCCACGATTCGGTCGCCCAGGAACTCGCCGGCATTGTGATGAATCTGGGCCTGATCGAGGATGCGCTGCCCCGGAAACAACCCGAAGTCACGCGCCTCCTCGAGAGTGCGCTTGCCTCGGGCGAGAAATGCTCGCAGGAGGTAAGGACGCTGTCCTATTTGCTTCATCCCCCGCTCCTGGACCAGCTCGGGCTGGTTTCCGCACTGCGTTCGTACGTGGAGGGATTTGCCAAGCGGAGCGGCATTCGCGTCAGCATAGATGTCCGGCCCGACTTTGCGCGGATGCCCGCGGAAATCGAACTGGCCGTGTTCCGCATCGTACAGGAATGCCTGGGCAACGTTCACCGCCATGCCCACAGCAACACCGCCCACATCACCCTTGAGCAGAACGGGGACGGCATTCATCTGGAAGTGCGCGATGAAGGTTCGGGCATGCCCTCCGAGGTGCTGGAGGCCATACGCAGGCACACATCCACCGCAGGTGTGGGAATTGCCGGAATGCAGGAACGGCTGCGCCTGCTCAGCGGCGCATTCTCGGTGGAATCGGATACTTGCGGAACAAAGATTTGTGCTACCATTCCTCTCGGAGAATCGGAACATTAAAGAGCCACGCATACTCATAGCCGACGATCACGACATCGTCCGCGACGGACTGCGCGCCCTTCTTCAGACACAGAAGGGCTGGGCAGTCTGCGATGAGGCGGCCACCGGGCGGGAGGCCGTCGAGATGGCCCTGCGACACAAGCCCGATGTCGTTGTGCTTGATTTCAGCATGCCGGATTTGAACGGGCTGGACGCCGCTTGCCAAATCCGCAAGGCGCTGCCTGAAACCGAAGTCCTGATTGTCACCATGCACGATTCCGAACAGATCCTCCGCGAAGTCTTAAAAGCGGGCGCCCGCGGGCTTCTCCTCAAGACCGACGTCAGGCGGCACCTCGTGCATGCAGTGCAGGCATTGCTCGCCCACAAGACCTTCTTTGCCGAATCCGTGGCCAGCCTCTTGTTGGACAACTTCCTCGATCCTCCAAAGGAGAGCGCGGACCCGGCACCGTTCGGAACCCGGCTCACGCCCCGCGAACGGGAAATCCTGCAGCTTGTCGCGTCGGGCAGGGCCAGCAAAGAAATTGCAAAGACGCTCGGACTTAAGGCGAAGACGGTGGATGCGCACCGCGCCAACATCATGAACAAGCTGGATCTCCACTCCGTCAGCGATCTGGTCCGCTATGCAATCCGCAACAGGATTGTGGAAGCCTGACACCCCGCGTTGCCCGTTCCAGAAGCGCCCCCCTCCCCCGTTTCGTTCGTAAATCCACCTAGGTAATTTCTTTTTCGTTTCTAGTGGGAAACCCCATGCGTCTTTTTTGCACACGCGGGTTACACTACAGCCGTCTCTCGATTATCCAGGAATGGAGGACGGCGAGAACTTCGCTTCGGGGTTCTTCACGCCTCCAAAAGGGTCCGCGCCGCGGCGAACCAGCGGTGATCTCCCGCCGCCGATGAACTGCGGAACGGCATTGGGGGTGCAAAGCATGCAAGGACAAGACGGCTTGCCGGAACGGCCGCACACCGGGCCATTGCGGATACTAATTGCCGACGATCATGATGTCGCCCGCGTGGGGTTGCGGGCACTTGTGGAATCCCAAAAAGACTGGACCGTCTGCGGCGAGGCGGAAACCGGGTGCGAGGCGGTGGAACTGGCCCTGCGCCTCAGGCCCGACGTGATCCTGCTGGACTTCAGCATGCCGGGGTTGAACGGGCTGGAGGCCACGCGCCAGATTCACGGGACACTGCCCGGGACCGAAATTCTGATCGTGACGATGCACGATTCCGAACTGCTTGCGCAGGAGCTGCGCAAGGCGGGTGCGCGCGGATTTCTGCTGAAGACCGACGCGCGGCGCCACCTGGTTCCGGCCGTTCATGCGCTGGCCAGCCACAGGCCCTTCTTCGCCGGCCCCGGTTCCGACCCGCCCTTCTGCAACGCCCCGGCTTCCGGGAAGCGCCCCGTCAAGCCGACGGCCGCAGGAGGCCCGCTGACGCGCCGGCAGCTTGAGGTGCTGCAACTTGTCGCGGCAGGCAACACCAGCAAAACAATCGCGAAGTCGCTCGATATCGGGACAAGAACGGTGGAAGCGCACCGCGCCAAAATCATGGACATACTGGACCTGCATTCCGTAGGCGAACTGATCCGATATGCGGTCCGCAACAAGATAGTGGAAATATAGCCCATGCGGACTTCGGGGACTGGTAATTCTACCTAGGTGAAATTCTTCCGGTTTATTGGGGAGATCACCATTTCGCTTTCGGCCCCCGGCCTGTAGACTCCATACGCGGATTGAGACAAGGAATCAAACACCCGGTCCGTAAAGGCTCCGCTGGAAAGGACATTTTGATTGCAGGACTCTTTCCGGGCGCACACCTTGGAAAACAGACCGAAGATGGGACGCGAATAAACCGGCTCCGGCCGGCATGGCGCCCTTCTTCAATTGGACAAGGGAGATATTGGGATGAGACGTTTAGAACAGTCCAGGCAAACCATGGCATACATGCTTCGTTTGTGCCTGCTGACGGCGGGCGCGGCGGCCCTGCTGGGGGGGCAGGCGCACGCGCAATGGATGACACAGACGTTTCCGCTCAATCCGGGCTGGAATGCGGTGTTCTTGGGCGTCGAACCCGTATCGGCGGATTGCGCCATGGCATTCACGGGTGTTCCAGTGGAGAGCGTCTGGTATTGGAGTCCCGACCGGTCAACGGTTCAGTTCACGCAGGATCCCAACAAGCTCAAGCCCGACGATCCGGACTGGCGTGTGTATTTCCCCGACACTTCCCTGGCCCGGGCGGCCACATCATTGCGGGTCCTGCGCGGAAACCGCCCCTACATGATCAAACTGGGCGGTGCGGCATCCGTCAATTGGATTGTGCATGGCACGCCATCGATCCGCACCTTGGACTGGACCCCCGACACCTACAATTTCACCGGCTTCCAGTTCGATTCCGCGGGGGGACCGACGTTCCAGAAGCTGTTCTCAAGTTCCTCCGCCCACGCCGGACAGGCGGTCTTCCGATTGAACACCGCGCAGGCGTGGGAACAGGTGGCGGATCTCAGCTCGGCAAAGCCGCGCCAAGGCGAGGCGTTTTGGGTGTTCACCAAAGGCGCGTCGACCTATCAGGGGCCGCTGCACGCGGAATCGGAGCTAAAGGGGGAGATTGACTTCGGGCGGGGCGTGACCGAATCCAGGTTTGACATCTGGAACGAGACTTCCGCCGCGAAAACATGCTCCATCAAAGTCCTGGATTCAGACCCGCCGCCGACAGGCGCTTCGGAGGGCCTGGCGGGGCCGGCACCCCTTTCTTATTGGAAGGACTCCTACACCAGCGGTGACGTGGGGTGGTCCGCCTTTGCAAGCGGCCAACCGGTGGCGGCAACCATTGCGGCGGCGAAATACAAGGCAGTTCGTTTGAGCGTAAGGCGGCGCGACATGACGCCGCCTC
>CAIXUF010001141.1 GCA_903922535.1 Candidatus Hydrogenedentota bacterium | reverse complement strand
GTCATTCAGCATGATTGCCACGGCGCCGGTCACGCCGGTCTGGTTCCAGGTGACGGTCTCGGTTTGGCCCTGAATCCACAGTTCGCCGCCGTTCGGCGAGGTCACCGTGAGCGGGGACGCGCCGGACGCGATGGTGAACGCGTTGTCGCTCAGGTCTTCCACGGCATTGTTGTCGCCGGAGATTAGATGAATCTTGTATGCATTGCCCGGGGTCACCCAGGCGGGAACGGTCCAAGCCATCTGCCCGGCCGAGGCCAAGGCCGCGCCAAGCCAGTCGATGTCCACACCGTTGTCACTCAGCAGCACGGCCACAAACCCGGTCACCCCGGTCTGGTCCCAGGTGATCACATGGTATTCGCCCCGGGTCCAGGTCTCGCCGCCGTTCGGAGAGCTTAGTGCGAGACTGGACGAAGGTGGTGACATCGATACGGTGTTGTCCGACGCTATGGTAAACGCGGCGTCGCTCAGGTCCTCAACCGCGTTGTTGTCTCCGGAGATCACGTGAATCCTGTATGTGCCGGCGGGCGTCACTGAAGAGGGAATTGTCCAGGACAGTTGCCCGACCGAAGCGGAAGCCGCGCCAATCCACTGCATGTCGGTTCCGTTCTCGTTCAGAATCACAGCGATGGCGCCGGTCACGCCGATCTGGTTCCATGCGATGGTGCAGGTTTGACCTGTAATCAATGTCTCCCCCCCGTTGGGAGAGGCGACGGCAAGCCTGGCACACGGGCCACCCGCGACCACCAGATCCACCGCGCTGCTGAACAGCGCCGATCCGCCCAACGGGGTTTGGCTGATGATATGGCCCGCCGCCACCGTGTCGCTGCACGTTGTCGTGACCACTCCTACGGTCAGGTTGGCCGCAAGCACCGCGGCCTCCGCCGCCGCCTGCTCCATGCCTGCCACACTTGGCACCATAACACTGCACAGGTCCGGTGCCACAGTCAGTGTCGCCGCGCATGTGGCAGAATTGCCCGCGTCATCGGTCACGGTGAGGATGACACTGGTGTCGCCCGCGCCAACGGCGGCACCCGCCGCCGGGGACTGGGTCACGGTCAGGCTGACATCGTAATTGTCTGTGGCGGCAACGCCAGCCGTGAAGTCTGGCACAAGCGCATGGCAAGCGGCATCGGCCGGAACCGTTTGGCTCGCCGCACAGGTGGTGATGACCGGCGGCATGCGGTCCGGTGCCGTTTCATAGGCGCCCATGTCCACACCCTCGCCCAGGGGCCGCGGCGCTCCCACGATGTCCGTGGCGGGTGCGCCGGTTGCCGTGCCGGTGTCGACACAGGGGGAGCCGTTCTGCAACCGCAGGTTGTCCGGCGCGGCCACGAATTTCGGGTCGGCGCTGATGTTGCCTGCGCCCGTGTAACCGCCCTGCACGCAAGAATAGGTCACGGTCGGGGAACCGCTGTATATTTCCGAAGGCGAGGTCGTTGCCTTGTCCCAGAGGATACAACTCTTTATCACCGGCGACGCGTCGTTGGAGTTGTACATGCCACTGCCGTTGGCCAATGATGCGCTGTTTCCATAGAACGTGCAGTTTGTCAGCACCGGCGAGCCGTCGGCGTTGAAGATTGCCCCGCCGCCGGGAGCGTCGTTGCCGGTAAAGATGCAGTTGGTAATCGTGGGGGATGCGCCGGAATTGTAGATGCCGCCACCTGCGCCCATTGGACCGGGGAAGGCAATGTCGGCCGAGTTGCCGGTGAAGATGCAGTTGGCAATCGTGGGGGAGCCGCCGGAATTGTACATGCCCCCCCCGTTCCCCGCGATAACATGGAGGTGGCTGTAAAACTTGCTGCCGGCGCTGTTGCCGGTGAAGATGCAATTCACGACCGTCGGCGAAACGCCGGAATTGTACATGCCGCCGCCGTCAAGGGAATTGAGGTTGCTGGGATCGCCGCGCTTGATCATGAAACCGTCGAGCGTGGCATTGTTCGCTCCAACAACGCCGCGGCGCAAACCCTCCCCGTCAAGAACAGTAGTATTGGCGGACGCGTTTCGTTGTGCCCGGGCGGTTTCCGTTCCGGTAAAGCCTCCGTAGATGGACACCCCGGACTGCATCGCCAGCACCTGGTTTCCCGTTCCGGTGTAGGTGCCCGCCTTGACCCACACCTCTGTGCCGCCGAAGCTCGCGGCCGTGTCCACGGCACGCTGCAGATCCTGGAATCCCGTGTTCCAAGTCGTGCCGTCCCACGGCCCCGCAGTATTCTGCGGATTCACGCGGTAGCACAGGTCCGGCCGCACCAACACTGTGCGCTCGACCTGCGCCGCGCTGTGGCCGTTGCCGTCATTCACGTTGTAGGTGACCGTGTAGGTGCCGGGCACCGACGTGTTCACCGGGTTTATGGTGACGATGCTTGCGGTCAAACTGCCCGCGCAGGCGTCGATCGCCGTCGCGCGCGCATCCGTGTACACCGTGCCGTGAATGACCGCGATCGAGGCGTCGCCCACGAGCATGATGACGGGCTTGGCGGTGTCCACCACCGTCACCGTGCGCGTCACCTCGGTGGCGTTGTTGCCGTTGCCGTCGCTGGTGTTGTAACGCACCGAGTAGACGCCGACCGCCGCCTTGTTCACCGGGTTGGCGACCACGATATTGGCCGTGCGGCTGCCCGCGCAGGTGTCCGTGGCCGTGGCACCCGCATCGTTATAGTTGTTGCCGCACTCCACCGTGACCGAGGCCGAACCGTTGAGCGTGATCACCGGCGGGGTCATGTCCACCACATTGACCGTGCGTGTCACCTCGACGGCGCTGTTGTTCGACGGATCTTTCACGTTGTAGCGCACGGTGTATGTGCCGGGTGTGTTCACGTTCGCCGTATTGGTGGCGCTAATACCCCCGGTCAGGTCGCCCGCGCAGGAGTCAGCCGCGGTTGCGCCGGCGTCGGAATAGGCGGTGTGGCATTCCACCGTGGCCGGGTTCGCGCCCAACAATGTGATCACCGGGAATGTGGTATCCACGATGTTGACCGTGCGCGTCACCTCGACGGCGCTCATCCGCCGTTGTCGGTGACGTTATACAGCACCGCGTAGACACCGACGGCGTTCACGTTCACCGGATTGGTGACGACGACGCGGCCCGTAAGGTCGTTTCCGAGGCCGTCCACGGCGGTCGCGCCCGCATCGGTGTAGGAAGTGTGGCATTCCACCGTGATCGGGCTGGCGCCCAACAGCGTAATCACCGGCTGGTTCGGCACCACCACATTCACCGTGCGGACCGCCTCGACGGTATTGCTTCCGTCGCTGACGCTGTAAAGCACGGCATAGGTCCCGGGAACATCCACATTGACCGGGTTGGATACCACGATAGCGGAACTCAGGTCGCCCGCGCAGGTGTCATTGGCCGTGGCGCCCGCGTCCGTGTAGGCCGTATGGCATTCCAGCGTAACCGGATTGACGCCCAGAAGCGTGATAATGGGCGGGGTGGTGTCCACCACGGTCACTGTTCTTGCAGCCGTTCCGGTGTTGCCGGAGGAGTCGGTCACGCTGTGGGTGACCGTGTACACATCCGCCGCATTTACGTTGACCGGATTGGTAATCACGATGCCGCTGGTAAGATTGCCGCCACAGTTGTCCGCGGCCGTGGCCCCCGCGTCGGCATAGGCCGAGGGACACTCCACTGTTACGACCGCCGGCCCGTTAAGCGTGACCACCGGCGCGGTGGTATCCGCCACAGTCAGCGTGGCAGTGCAGGTGGCGAAATTGCCCGCCGCATCGCTCACGGTGAGGCTCACCGTCGTGCTGCCGACAACCGCGGCCGTACCCACAGCCGGCGACTGGGTGACGATCAACGTCGCGTCGTCGCTGTCCGTGGCGGCCACCCCCGCCGTGAAGTCGGGAACCACGGTCTGGCAGGAGTCGTTCAAAGAGACCGCCTGGTTCGGTGCGCATTCGGTAATGACCGGTACGGTCGTATCGGACCCGTTCTTCTCATAGACGCCCATGTCCACGCCCGTATCTTGGGGACGCGCAACCCCCTGGATGTCCGTTGCAGGCGCGCCTGTTGCCGTAGCGGTGTTGAGACAGGGCGAACCGGACCGGAGCCGCAGATTGGCCGGGGCGGCCACAAACAGCGGGTCGCTGCTGACGTTGCCCGTGCCGGTATAGCCGCCCTGCACACAGGAATAGGTTATCTTTGGCGTGGAATCGGAAACGTAAGCCAGTTCCGGATTTGCTGTTGCCGTATCGCCCCAGAGGATGCAGTTCGTCAGTGTCGGTGTACAGGGCTTATTGCCGTCGGGATCATAGTTGAGCAAAGCGCCGCCGATGCCGTGGGCGGCCTTGTTTTTGTTAAACGTGCAGTTTGTCAGCACCGGCGAAGAATATTGATAGTTGGACAAGCCGCCGCCCTGCGAGGCGCTGTTCTCGATGAACAGACAGTTTGTCAGTATTGGCGAGGAAAAGAAATAATTCTCGATGGCGCCGCCCCGCGAGGCGGTGTTTTGCGTGAATATGCAGTTTGTGATCACCGGAGAACTGGAACTTGCATTGTATATTCCGCCGCCGTACAGGGAGGCTGAATTCTGCGTGAAGACACAGTTCAACACCGCCGGTGAGGAAGAAGAAGTATTGTACATTCCGCCGCCGCCATAGTTGGGGGCCGTGTTTCCCGTGAAAATGCAATTTGCCAAGGTTGGCGAAGTCCCGGAATTGTATACTCCGCCGCCGTAGTAGGTGGTCTTGCCCCGGGTGATTGTGAACCCGTCCAGGGCGGCGTAATTCGCACCATAGACGCAGGTGCGCGCATTTTGCCCGTCAATGACGGTGGTGTTGGCCGACCAGTTCCGCTGGCCGACGGTGCTTTCCGAGCCCGCAAAACCGCCGTAGATAAACACTTTCTGCTTCATTGTCAATACGGGGTTGGCTGTCGCAATGTAGGTGCCCGCCTTGACCCATACGTCTCCGCGGCCGTTGGCACTTGCCGTGGCTGCGTTCACCGCGGATTGGATGTCCGTGAACCCCGTGGCCCAGGTGCTGCCGTCCCAGGGTCCTGCCGTGTTTTGCGAATTGACACGATAGATGTCAACTGTCACCGAGCCCTCATAAGCGCCCATGTCCACGCCCGCGCCCTGCGGCCGCGTCACGCCGAGGAGGTCCGCCGACGGCGCGCCGGTGGCCGTGCCGCTGTCTATGCAGGGAGAACCCAGCCGCAATCGCAAGTCCACCGTTGGCACCACAAACAGCGGGTCGGTAGTGATGTTGCCTGCGCCGGTGTAGCCGCCCTGCACACAGCAATAGGTCAGGACCGCCGTTCCAGAAGTGTTGTATATTTCCGCCCCGCTCGTTGCGGTGTCGCCCCAGAAGATGCAGTTCTTCACCGCGGGCGAGGCGGAGGAATTGTACAATCCGCCGCCGCCGGTGCCGGAGTTGCCCGTGAATACACAGTTTGTCAACAGTAGAGAACCAGAGGAATTCCACATCCCTGCGCCGTTGGTGGCAACGTTTCCCCTGAACACGCAGTTCGTAACCACCGGAGAGCCGGAGGAAATGCAGATTGCGCCACCGGAACCACCCGCATTGTTGCCCGTAAACACGCAATTGGTTATTGTCGGCGAGGCGGAGGTGTTGTACATTCCACCGCCTGAGCCCGTGGTAATGCCCATGGTGGTGTGACGGGCTTTGTTGCCGGAGAAGATGCAGTTCGCCACCGTCGGCGAACAGGACTCATTGTACATCCCGCCGCCGTTGCCGGAAGAATTCAGGCAGTTCTGGATCGTGAACCCATCGAGCGCGGCATTACTCGCGCCGATGACTCCGCTGCGCGTTGATTGGCCGTCAATGGCAGTGACGTTGGCGGACCTGTTCCGCTGGCTACGGCTGGTTTCGGTACCGGCAAAACCGCCGTAGAGCGACACGCCCGCCTTCATCGTCACCACGGGATTCGCTGTCCCAATGTAGGTGCCCGCTTTGACCCACACCTCGCCGCCTGACGCGGCATTGGCCGCGTCCACCCCGGTTTGGAGGGTCTTATAGGCAGTCGACCAGGTTTGCCCGTCGGGCGTGGTGGCCGTGGACGCGGCGTCCACGCGGAAGATACCCGCGGCCCAAGCCGGGCCGCCACAGGTTACGATAAGCCCCCCGATGAGAAACGACACCCCAATCCGAACCAGATTAACTCTCCGCTGGCACATTTACCGACCCTCCATTGCTGGAACACTTCACCCGCCAGCACCGCG
>CAIXUF010001140.1 GCA_903922535.1 Candidatus Hydrogenedentota bacterium | reverse complement strand
GTGGGCCGGGTCACCCTTGATGACGGCAGCCTCGCCCACCGCGAGGTGATCGAGCATCCGGGTGGCGTGTGCATTCTGCCCTTTGACGGCACGAGTGTCATCCTGGTGCGCCAGTTCCGCATAGCACTGGATCAATACGTGCTCGAAGCCCCGGCCGGAAAACTGGAGGGCGACGAGGACCCGCTCGCGCGCGGCATTGCCGAGTTGGAGGAGGAGACGGGCCACATTGCGGGCAGTCTTGTTTCCGCCGGGTCCGTTTTCGCCTCCGTGGGCTTCTGCTCAGAGGTCATCCACCTGTACCTGGCCTTCGACCTCGTGAAAACCGCCCAGCGTCTCGAACGCGAGGAGCGCATCGAACTGGTGGAAATGTCCCTGGACGAGGTGCGCGCCGCGCTGCGCGACTACAGCATCCGCGACGCCAAGACCGTCGTGCTGCTGCACCGGTTGCTGGCGCATTTGGAGAGCGGGGGAGGGGATAAAGGCTGAAGGCTGAAGGACGAAGGGTCCCCATGGGCGTATTCGTCCCATTCTCTTCCTGCAATACCCGCCGCTACTTCGCCGTTTCAAGCGCTTTGCCCACCGCGCGCAACTGCTCCAAGAACTCCGGCAGGATCTTCCCGCCTGCCCCGTCGGGCGGCACGTCCCAGGTGACCACGCCGCCCTTGTCGGTGACGTTGCGCGTGTACTGCACCACCTGCTCCGCCGTAAAACGCGGTGGCTTGGCGCACCAGTTCGGACCAAGGTAACTGAGCATGTGGAACTGTGCCGTGCCCACAAGGGCACCCTCGCATTTTACCTTCTCCGGTTCGTTGATTTCGCCGGCGGTGTAATCCTCGGCCGGCGTTAGCGTGATAACGGGATTCTCCACGCCGGGGTTGAAGGCGACGATACTGTCCGCGTTGCCGGCCCGCGCGGCGGCGGCGAAACTTTCAAAATTGGGCGCGTCCGGGTGGCGGTACATCGCGTCCGGGAAATAGCAGCCGTCGAACCACCAGCCGCTCACGTTGGTTCCCCAACGCTTCGACCAGTCAGCGATGACGGACTCCCATTTTTGCTGGAACGGGACCAGCCGGGAATCCTCACCCTTGGGTGTGCCGCCCCGGTACGTCCAAAGCGGGTGTTTGCCGTTCTGCCACTCCAGCTTCTGCATGGCCTCCTTGTCACGGTCCGGCGCGCCGGCGGGCAGATACACCATGAGGCGGATACCGCGTTTCTTGAGCGCGGCGGAAAGATCGCCCGGCAGATCGCGCCGGGCGCACTTGCTCGGCGTGATGCCGACGATGCCGTCATAGGTTGCGTTGGGCGCGCAGAAGAATCCCGAATTCTGGCCGAGTGTCAGCACGAAGTACCCGGCGCCGACAGAGGCCAACTGTTCCGCAAGCCCCTCCACGTCAAAGCTGTCCACCGTCTGGTTCCACGCGTCCACCGTCGGGGCTTTGCACACCGTGTCGCCCATGTAATGCATGAACACGCCCCACTTGGCCTGCTGGAACCATCCGGTACGGGGGGCTCCCTTTTGGTCCTGCGCATGGGTGGTCGTGGCGCAAAGTGAAACACACAGTACGGTCAACAGTGCATGCATGGTCTTCATAATTGTGCTCCCATCAACCTATGGTTGGCGGTCGGTTTGCGGGACTTTGCCCCAGCCGCTTGACCGCGTTGACATTATGGACGATATGGACGATATGGACCTTATGGACAGCATGGACGGCGTGGGCTTAACGCGGCGAATGATAGGGGCGCACGTCCATGCCGTCCATATCGTCCATTTCGTCCATATCGTCCATGAACCAAATGCTGTTATTGCCGGCCCAAGGGCCGTTCGCAGGACTATCCGTTGTCGAGACCCTACAGCAAGCAGAACGCGCGCCGCGCGTTCGCCGCCAGCAGCGCCGCCATTTCTTCAACAGGCATTCCCCGCAACTGTGCCAGCACCTCCACGGTGTGCCGCACGAAGGCGGGCTCGCAGCGTTTTCCGCGCACGGGCTGGGGTGCCATATAGGGCGAGTCTGTCTCGGCGAGCAGCCGGTCCGTCGGCACGATCAGCGCGGCGTCGCGCAACGACAATGCTTTGGGAAAGGTGACGTTTCCGGCAAAGGAGACGTAAAACCCCAGTTCGACGCAACGTTCGGCGATCTTGGCGTCGCTGCCGAAACAGTGCATGACCACGCCCTTCAGCGCGGCGGCATGCTCCGCCAGGATGGCCAGCGCGTCCTCGTCGGCTTCCCGGTTGTGGATGACCACGGGCAGCGCCAATTCCGCCGCCAGGGCCAGCTGCCGCACAAACGCGAAGCGCTGGGCGGGACGGGCGGAGAATTCGTTGTGGTAGTCCAGTCCCGTTTCGCCGATGGCGATGACGCCGGGACGTGTGCTGAGCGTGCGCAGGGTTTCCAGCGTGTCGTCGGTGAAATCGTCGCCGTGGTAAGGGTGCACGCCCACGATGGCAAACACGCCGGGCCGCACCAGTTGGCAGGCAATCTCGCTGTTGGGGATGTCGTCGCCCACCACGGCCAGCCAGTCCAGCGACTCCAGCGCACGCGCGATGACCGACTCGCGGTCCTCGTCAAAGCGGTGATCCTGCAGGTGGCAGTGGGGGTCGGCGAGGATCATTCCGGGGTTCCGGCGCCTTCGACCCGGTCGCCCGAGTTCTTGCGTTTGCGTTTCTTGCGCTTGCGCCGCGCCTGGCCGTCGCCGCCCGCCTCAGTGTCGGAGCCCCCGTCGCCCTCCGGTTCACGGACTGCCTGTGGCTTCGCGGCCGGCGGCGCCGGTTCCGGCGCCTGATCGTCGCAGCAGCGTTTCCTCTTGACCGGCTTGTCATACATGTCGGCCTCGTAGCCCAGGCAGCACAGCAGCCGTCCGCACTGGCCGCTGATCTTGGCCGGGTTGAGCGACAGGTTCTGGCACTTGGCCATGCGCATGGAGATGGGCTTGAAATC
>CAIXUF010001139.1 GCA_903922535.1 Candidatus Hydrogenedentota bacterium | reverse complement strand
GCGCCGAATCGCGCCCCCACACCGACTGGCTCGGCCCGCGCTGGTGGACCGACCTCGATGTGTGCCTCCAGCACGCCAAACAGAACGACCTCAAGATGTGGATCTTCGACGATGCGTGGTGGCCCAGCCAGACCATGGGCCGCAAAGTGCCCGAGCAGTACATGGCCAAGCGGCTCAACGCCGCCGACAAGGCCGTCACCGGCCCGGCCAAATATGATGAGCCCGTTGATGTCTCCGATCACTTCGTGGCCCTGCTCGCCGGGCGCGACACCGGCGACGGTATCGACGGCGCCTTACTGGTGGACCTGCTGCCGCTGGTGAAGGACGGCCGCGTCGCCTGGGATGTGCCCGAGGGCAACTGGAAGGTGATTCGCTTCGGCTGGGAAATCGCCCCCGTCTCCGCACAAAACGGCCAGCCCACGCTCGACGGCGCCAGCAGGGACTGTGTGAACTGGTTCATGAAAACGGTCTACCAGCCGCACCAGGACCATTTCAAGGACGATTTCGGCAAGACCATCGCCGGCTTCTTCTACGACGAACCGGAGACCCAGGGCGACTGGGGCACCGAACTGAACGCCACCTTTGCCGAGCGCGGCGTGGACTGGAAGAAGGCGCTGGTCGCCTGGAAATTCTCCCTCGCCGGCGGCGAGCAGACCGCCGCAAAATATGCCTATTACGATGCCTTCTTCGAAACCTGGGGCCGCACGCTCTACGGCGCCATGACCAAATGGTGCGAGTCCTGGGGCGGACAGTCCATCGGCCATTTTATGGAGCATGATTTTCTCTATCTCAACCACGGTCTCGGCGCCGGAAACATCTTCCAGATGCAGAAGTACTCCTCCATGGGCGGCATGGATCTGGTCTGCAGCCAACTGCATCCCGGCCAGAAGAAGGCAGACATCTTCCAGTTGCCCAAGCTGGTCTCGTCCATCTCCCACGTGTACGGCAAGAAAGACGACCTTGCCATGTGCGAGATCTTCGGGGCCTACGGGCAGGACATCTCCTATCCCGAAATGAAGTGGCTTGCCGACCAGCACCACGTCCGGGGCGTGAACTACATGATCACCCACTCCTTCAATCCCCGCGCGCCGCAGGACACCGACTGCCCGCCCTATTTCTACAACGAGGACCAGGAGCCGCGCTGGCCGCTCTACCGCGTGTGGGCCGACTACAACAACCGGCTCAGCCTGCTCCTGAGCGGCGGAAGCCACGTCTGCCCCGTGGCGCAGTTGTTCTGCGGCAACAGCAAACACGTCGGCAAGGCCGTGCTGCCCGAAGACATGGCCACCGCCCTGCAGGACGCGCTCTACGACAGCGACTGGCTGCCCTATGACGTGTTCGAGAAGGACACCAAGATCACCGACCGGCAACTGGCCCTGCACAATGAGCGCTACAGCGCGCTCATCGTGCCGCCCGTCGAGGCGATCCCCTGGGAAACATTGGCAAAGGTGCGCGACTACTTCAACGCGGGCGGTGTCGTGCTGGCCTACGGGTTCCTGCCCAGCCAGTCGGCCACACTCGGCAAGTCGGCCGCCGACATCACCGCGCTCTGCGCCGAGATTTGGGGGGACGCGGCCCTGCCGGCCGTTGCCCCCTGCCGCACCAGCGCCCCGGGCGGCAAGTCCTACCTCCTTTCCGACCAGGTGAGCCCCGCCGAAATTGCCGCGGCGCTGGCCAATGCCGAAGTGCCGCCCGTGCTGGAGCTTGCCTCCGGCCAGACCGACGGCTGGCTGCACACCCTCGAACGGGTCAAGGACGACGCCACGGTCTATTTCATCTGCAACCAGGACATCGGCGCTTCGACCAAGCTCTTTCGGTTGGTGGCCCGGGTCACAGGCACGCCCGAGCGCTGGGACCCGATGCGCAATCTTGTGGAGGCGTTGCCCGCCGTCCAGCGGGACAACGGGCGCGTGGAATTTGAACTCACCCTCGAGCCGGGCGAAAGCGCGCTCGTGGT
>CAIXUF010001138.1 GCA_903922535.1 Candidatus Hydrogenedentota bacterium | reverse complement strand
GATCGAGAAGGTTGTGCGGACTCAGGGCCCGCCCGCGCAGAAACACCTTATGATTCTCGCCGAGATCATGCGGATGCGCCGCGCCTGCTGCAACGCGCAACTGGTCACGCCCGGCATCAACATCGCCAGTTCAAAACTGGCCGTCTTCCTGGGGCTGGTTGAGGAACTGATCGAGAACAGGCACAAGGCGCTCGTGTTCAGCCAGTTTGTGGACCATCTGTCCATCCTGCGGAAAGAGCTGGATCAAAAGGGTGTTGTCTACCAGTATCTGGACGGATCGACGCCGCAGCGCGAGCGCAAGAAACGTGTGGATGCATTCCAGGCAGGCGAGGGCGATCTCTTCCTGATCAGCCTCAAGGCGGGCGGCCTAGGACTCAATCTCACCGCCGCCGATTATGTCATCCACATGGACCCGTGGTGGAATCCGGCCGTCGAGGACCAGGCCTCCGACCGCGCCCACCGCATCGGCCAGGTGCGCCCCGTCACCATTTATCGGCTCGTCACCAAAGACACCATTGAAAGCAAGATTGTCGATCTGCACCGCCACAAACGTGACCTTGCCGACAGTTTGCTTGAGGGCAGCGACATGACCGGAAGAATGTCCGCCGACGACCTGCTGGCGCTGTTGCAGGAGGGTTTCTAACCGGGGCGGCCACGGTCTGCACACCCATTTTCGCCGTTTTGCCCGTCCGACCAACGCAAATACCATCGTCGGCATTACCTGCGCATACTGCGATTATTGCGCAAAGAATGCGCCACATACAGATTGTGTGTCATAAATTCGGACCTCTGTATATTGGGGCTGCGCGAAACACTATATCCGCATTTGGTGACTCATTCGAAGCGCACCACAATATATGGTTGCAAATCTGGCGGTCTTCTGCTAGAATTTTCCTTGACATGGACAGGACACCCTGTCAGGGAGAACGCACCTTGGGCAAGGTAGGTCTTATAAGCACAGAGTGGAAATGTAAGGCCAGTGCGGTGGTCATGTTCTGCGTGACCGTTCTTTTGGTGGCTGCACTGGCTGGGGACGGATTTGAATCGGGCGCGCCCGAAGGGAGACCCATTGATGGGATTCTCCAAGTGCCAAACATGATCGGCCCGATCGGCGCGTCCGTTGCGGGGGTGGCCGCCTTCATGGTGGGCGACGCGTCGCACGTTCTCTATGCCATCACCTTCCTGTGGTGCCTGATGCTGTGCAGTCGGCGCCCGAAGGAATACCGGCCGCTGACGCGCCTGGCCGGCGTGGCGGTGCTCACAGGGTCGCTGGCGGGCCTGCTGCAAATGGACGTGGCGGCGGGCTGGTCCAACACGCAGCCCGGCGGGGTTTTCGGCGCGTTCATGGCCGAGCGCGTGTTTCAGCCGTACTTTGGCCACATCAGCTCGCATGTCGTGGGGCTGCTGCTCGCCCTCGTGGGGCTGCTGCTCGCCACGGATTTCCTGTTCATCCACATGCTTCTTTACGCGCAGCGGGGCGTTGTGGCCGCGGCGCGCGGGGGGCTTCTGGTGATGATTACCTGCCTGGGCATGGCCGGCGCCTACCAGCGGTGGCGGACCAAGCGCAAACTGCGCAAGTCGCTCACAAAAATGTCGCCGCTGCCGGAGGAGGATCTCTTTTCCGATCAGCCCGAGGCGCTTGACCCTTCGGACTTCGGGCCGCAGGCGGCGGAGAACACCTTCAAGGTTCCCTTCTCCCCGGCGCCGGTTCAGGAACCCAAGGCGCGCCGTTCCGAACCGACGATACACATGGCCGGGCTGTCCGCGATTTTCGACGACTTTGACGAGACGCCTGTGGAGGCGGCGCCCGTCCCCGCCCCGAAGCCGGCGCGGCTTTCCGTCCCCGTCGTTCCGCAAAATGCTGAACTGGTCCTTGACGAAGCGCCTGTTGCGGCGGTGCCCCCGCGCCTTTCCCCGTCTGTCATCGTCGAAGACGACGAGGAGGAACTGGTGGACGGCCTGTCGGCGCTGCTGGAAGCCGCAGCGGATCCCGTCATTGAAACCATCACCCGAAAGCAGCCGCAGCAGAGTGCCAGACCGGCCGCGCCGCTGGAAGCGCCGCAGGCGCCGGTGATTCGCACGGGCGTCGAGGATACGACGCGTGCGGCCAAGCCTACGGCCCGACCGCGCCGCAAGACCACCGATTCGGACGATCTTCCCGACGATTACGTCTACCCCAAGTATTACACGCAGCCCTCGCTGGATCTTTTTGAACCGCCGCGGCCGCGGGTGATTCCCAATCTCACCGAGCGGCTGCGCGCCATGAGCGACCTGCTTGAGCAGACGCTGCGCACCTTCAACATTGAGGCGCGCGTGACCGATGTGCGCCGCGGCCCCACGGTGACCCGCTTCGAGGTGGAGCCTGCGCCGGGCACCAAGGTGAGCCGGTTCATCGCGCTCACCGACGACATCGCGCTGGCGCTGGAGGCGCGCGGCGTGCGCGTCGAGGCGCCCATCCCCGGCAAGGCGCGCGTGGGCATCGAGGTGTCCAACGAGGTGCGCGACCCGGTGGTGCTGCGCGAGCTGCTTGAGAACCGCGCTTTTCGCGAGGGCCAGCCGGCGCAGTTGAACCTTGCGCTGGGCAAGGGCATTGACGGCGGCGTGTGCATCGCCGACCTGACGCGCATGCCCCACCTGCTCGTGGCCGGGGCCACGGGCGCGGGCAAGACCGTGTGCGTGAAGTCCCTGTTGGCAAGCCTGCTGGTGCAGCACACGCCCGACGAGCTGCAGCTCATGCTGATTGACCCGAAGATGGTCGAGCTGTCCATCTTCAACGACATTCCGCACCTGATCACGCCCGTGGTGACCGACGCCAAGAAGGCGGCCACCGCGCTGACCTGGCTGATCACGGAGATGGAGGAGCGCTACCGGCTCTTCGCCGACCTGCGCATCCGCAACATCGAACTGTACAACAAGAGCGTCGAGAACGGCGCAATTGAAATGGTCGGCGAGGGCGAGGAGCACGGTGCCAGCTACAATGTGGTGCGCAAGCTTCCGTACATCGTGTGCGTCATCGACGAATTGGCCGACCTGATGATCCTGGCCCGCGTCGAGGTGGAACAGGCCATCGCGCGGCTGGCCCAACTGGCGCGTGCCGTGGGCATCCACCTCATCATCGCCACGCAGCGCCCCTCCGTGGATGTGATTACGGGTGTAATCAAGGCCAACTTCCCCGCCCGCATCTCCTTCCAGGTGTCGTGCCGCGTGGATTCGCGGTGCATTCTGGACGAAATCGGCGCGGAACGGCTGGTGGGCATGGGCGACATGCTCTACCTGCCGGCGGGCCAGAGCAAGCCGGACCGCATCCAGGGCGCGTTCGTCAGCGACGCCGAAATGAGCGATCTGGTCTATTATTTGAAACGGCAGGCACCGCCGCAGTATCGTGATGAAATTGAGAATTTTGGGAAGAGCAAGGATCAGCTTGCCGATCTTGTGAACGATGACGATCCGCTTTTCGAGGATGCGGTGCATGTTGTGCTTGAAACCGGGCAGGCCTCGATTTCAATGGTGCAACGACGCCTTCGAGTGGGATATACTAGGGCTGCGCGGCTCGTGGACATGATGGAGCTGCGGGGTATAGTCGGGCCTTCCTTGGGTAGCAAGGTCCGGGAGATTTTAGTGGATTCCCCACCAAGGGACGAGGTGGCATGAAAGAGACGCGTTTTCCAGGCCATCTGCTTCGCGCACGGCGTGAAGCGCTGGGCCATGCCCTGGATGATGTGCACGCCATGACCCACGTGCCGCAGGCCGCCCTCGAAGCCGTCGAGGAGGGCCGCCTCACCGACTTGCCGGTCAAGGCATACACGCTCGGTTTCATTCAAACCTACTGCCGCTTTCTCGGCGTGCCCGAGGAGCCGTTCGTCGACCAGTTTCATTCGGTCATGAACGATGCCGCGCGCGGCGGGCGCGCCTTTGCATGGATCAACCGCCCCTGCGCGGTGGACAGGCTGAAGACGCGGCGTCCTCGCTGGATCGACGGCCTTTTCACCTGGGCCACGGTCTGCGCCGTCATTCTCTTCGGCTGGTTCGCCTATTCGGTCGTGGTCAAGCCGCTGGCCGATTCCTGGCAGAGCCGCGTCGAGGCGGGCTCCGTCGAAATCGCGCCGCCCACCGCCTTTGACAAGGCGCGCTGATCCTCCCCTGCAACTTTGCTGAAACGAAGCCTTCCCGCCACGGGTCTGTTCTTTCGTTCATCCGCGTTGTCTCCGGATTGCCGCAAAAGAGGATTCAATCATGCCGCGTTTCCTGTCACGCCTGACGCTGCTCTCCGTCACGCTGCTGTTTGCCCTGGCGGCGGCCGCCGAAACCCGCTCCCTGCTGATTCTGCACACCAACGATGTGCATGATCACGTGCGTGCGGGATCAGGGGGCACGGGCGGCCTGCCCTATATCGCGGGGTACGTGGCGCAGGAGCGCGCAAAGCGCAATGACATCCTGCTGCTCGACGCGGGCGACGTGACCGAGAAGGGCGACATGGTGGCCTTCGACACCCAGAGCAAGGTGACCTACGAGGCGATGGGCCGCATGAAGTACGATGCGGCGGTGCCGGGCAACCACGACTTTTCTCTGGGCATGGAGCATCTCGAAGCCTGCCGCGCGCTGCTGGGCGGCACCGCCTATCTCTGCATCAACTGCCTTGATGCGTCGGGGAAAACGCGCTGGGACGCGTCCCATGTGTTCGAGGTGAACGGACTGCGTGTCGGCGTGATCGGGGCGACCATCGAGACGGACAAGGGAAACACGCTCGATCTCAACGCCACGGCGGACCGCATCGCGGAAGAGGCCGCCCGGCTCGACAGGGACTGTCCCGTGCTGATCGTGCTGGCGCATCTTGGCGTGGAGGATTGTCGCACACTCGCCAGGAAAGTGCCGTCCATCGACGTGTTTGTCGGCGGGCACACCCACGAAATGCTGCGCAATCCCGCGCGTGCCGAGAGCGGCGCGATCATCGTGCAGACCGGCAACTACGCGGAGCGGATTGGCAGCCTTGACCTTGCCGTGGACACGGAAACGCACACGGCAAAACTGGTGAAAGGCGGGGTGATCGAGATGCAGCACACCGCTGTGCCCTGTGACGAGGGCATGCTCGCCTCGATACGGGCCGAGGAGCAGCGCGTGTGTCCGGAAGCGGCGCGTGTGGTCGGCAGGGCGGAGGGAACCATTCGCGAGACGGACATGGGCCGCATCGCGGCGGCGGCCCTTCGGGAGAGGGCCGGTGCCGACATCGGTTTCTGCCACCCGAACCAGATCATGCGCAGCCCCCTGGCCCCGGGCGCGGTGGATGTGAACGCGCTGTTTCTCACCGGCGGCCAGCGCGGCTCCAGGCTGGTAAGCGCAAGACTGCGCGGCCGCGACATTGAGGGATACCTTTCCGGACTCCACCGCGAGAGAAAAGGCCTCACAGCCTGGTCCGGTTTTACCGCCACCGTGACGGGAACGGGCGCAACGGGTGACCTGGAGCCGGAGCGTGTCTACACCGTTGTCATGCCCGAGGCGGAGTGGAAATTCCGGCTGCTCAAGGTTTGGGACAAGGGTGCCGGCAAGCCGCCCGCGGCCGAACCCTGCGCGTTTGGCTTTACCGACGCGCTGGCCGACTATATTGCGCGCGCCACCAGCGGGGGCAAATCGGTGGACCAACTGGCGGCGTCGCTGGGCGGGGACCGCACGGCGAAGGCGGGGAAATGAGGCCGCGCGTTTACAGGACGTAGAAGATGGAGAAGGCCAGGGCAAGCTGCGCGGCGTAGTACAGGGGCAGGCCGGCAAACTGGTTGAGCGGCGAGGGTGACACGAAGCGGTCACGCGCCACAAAGATGTCGGACACGTAGAACAGCGCCGCACCCGCGGGCACCAGCCAGGGCGCGCCACCCATGGCGGCACCGGCCGCCAGGGCGGCCATCAGGCTGATCATCGCGACGTACGCCTGCACGGGATTGAGCATGTCGCCCAAATGCGGCCGCAGCCAGCGGAGCATCAGCGCTGCGGGAACCGTGAGCGCTGCGGCCGCGCCAACCATCCACAGGGGACTAACCCCGAGCGCGACAAACGCCGCCGCATAGGACACGTGGGCCAGAAAGAACGCGCCCACGCCCATCAGGAAAATGCGCGCGTTGGTTGAAATGAGGAACAGATCGCCCCACCACGAAAAGAACAGCCCCGCAAGAATCAGTCCGCCATAGACGGGATGAGGCGTCTCCGCGTTTATGAACGCGCAGATGGCTGCGCCGATGAAGCCGGTAGACGCCACCATCTTGAACAGGCCCGCGACATATTTGCCCAAGGACGCCGTGACAAACGTGCCCACCAGTCCAACCAGCGTAATAATCAGCCCTGGAAGCATGAAGTGCTCCTCAATTGCCCGCCGCGCCCGAAAAAGAAGAAGGGACACCACACAGCCTTCATCATACCCCCTGCGCGGGGGGGCATGTCGAATTCTTTGCGGGGGAGTTGGCGGTCCCGGCACCGGGGTCGGTTATCGTGACCTGACCGTCTCCCACCGCCGCCGAACTCCGCGGGCCCCGCGCCGGGACTCATCCGCCCAGGCACCCAACAGGCGGCATCGTGAAAAGCGTGCGCATCGTCATGGCGACTGTCCAAGTATGCCTTCGGCAACTTCTGCGACAGCGGCGACACAGGGGGCTCCAGGCGCTCCGCTCCCCGCCGCCGTTCAAACATGGGTCACGACTGTTTCCCACTTACATGGTAGGCGTGATCGTCACGGTCAACACGGCCACTTTGGCGGGAGTTGTCAGAACGGGAGCGTCTTTCAAAGCGACGGAAGAGAGGGCCACGTTCACAACCGTGCTGCAAGTCGCACCCGCGATAATGTCCTTGTGATCCTTGCCGTCAATCGTCGGGGTCCAGGTCCAAGCCGATTTGTCATATCCACCGGTTTTCACGATTACCGGAGTGATGGTCGCGGCGAAATTCGACTGAACCAGGCAGGTTGCATCGGCATTGGCTTCCGCCGTCATGGTTGCTGTGTTCCACTTGCCGGCATTGATAACGAGGTTGGCCGTGCCGAGGTCCACCGAGCAGTACTTCTCGATTACCAGCGTGATGTCATTCACCGCCGCAGTGCCACTCCCGCCTTGCTCATAGGCCGTGCCAGCCGGCCAGGCCGATCCGCCCGCCACCGCCATCACGGCCATCACAAAAAGCATGTTCTTCTTCATTGTTTGTCTCTTCCGGTACGGCCGTAATCTCCCCCCATCTTTCGACAGTTACCGGGGCCAATTGGGATGTCGTGTCACCGCAGGCCTTTGCCCGCTTGCGTCCAACTATAACAGGATCTGTGCCGGCCCTCAACGCGCAAGAACGCTTGTGCGCGCGGTTTTCCCGTGGTTGTGTCCGTCCCGTTACGGCAACTTGCCGGCTTGCCGCGGTCGAAGCCGCCTCCGTACAGGCAGTGACGCGGGAGGTCAGGCAGATTACGGTGTTGAAATGGAGCGGATTTCCGCGGCGGCGAGCACGTATCCCCCATCATCGTAGAAGACGGCCCATTGGCCCGGAGTGACGGCGCGCTGCGCTTCGATCAAGGTGACTGTCGCGCCCAAACGGTCGGGGGTGACCCGTGCTGAACCGGGCATGTGGCGGGAGCGCAGTTGGGCAAGGCATTCGAAGGGGTCGGTCTGGGGGGCCATGGCCCCCCAGAACAGCGGCCCCGTGGTAAAGAAGGGACATAAGGTGTCTTCGTCATAGCCGACAATGAGAGCGTTGCGGCCGGGGTCGATGGCGATAACGTAGAGCGGCCGGGATGCGGCAATGCCCAGTCCCCGGCGCTGGCCGAGCGTGTGGCGAACGAGACCGTGGTGCGTGCCCAGAACACGGCCGTCTCGGTCCAGGATGGGGCCGGGCGGAAAAGGACCGGCCCGCTCCTCGACCAGCCGGGCGTAGTCGTTGTCGTACACGAAGCAGATTTCCTGGCTCTCCGGCTTTTCGCCGGAGCGGCGGTCAATGCCGCCTGCGGCGGCGCGGGCCTCCTCCTTGGTCATGTCTCCCAGCGGGAAACAGGCGCGGCGCAACTGGGCCTGCGTGAGCGGCGCAAGCACGTAGCTCTGGTCCTTCACCCGGTGCCGCGCCCGGCGCAGGGCCATGCGCCCGCCGCGCTCCTCCAGCCGCGCATAATGGCCCATGGCCACCCAGTCGCAGCCGAGCACACGGGCGCGCTCATACAGCGCGCCGAACTTGAACATGCGGTTGCAGCGGATACAGGGGTTGGGCGTGCGCCCGGCGGCGTATTCGCGGACAAAGCGCGTGATGATGTCGCGGTCAAAGCGCTCCACGGCGTGGAACACCTCGTGGGGAATGCCGAGCCGTTCGCACACGCGGGCCGCGTCGATGGCGGCGTCGAGGCCGCAGCAGGGCTCAAAGGGCGACTTGCCGGGGGGATCGGGCACCAGACGCAGGGTCGCGCCGATGCAGTCGCATCCGTGCCGCACAAGCAGCGCCGCGACGGCCGCGCTGTCGGCGCCGCCGCTCATGGCCACCAGCACACGGGCGCCGGGGGGCGGAATGCGGTTGGAAGTGTCGTCGGGAGAAGTCATGCGATGGCTGTCCACAATGCGGCGCGCGGAAAGGTGTCAGGCGGTGACGGGCGCATCGGCCAGGGAAACACCGGGATCGGGCCCGGGCTTCATCGTGCAGCGGCCCTCAAAGAGCACGCCCTCGTGGACGCTGATGCGCGCCGCGATCATGTCGCCCACCACCCTGCCCTTGGCGGTGATTTCGATCCGTTCGACGGCGGAGACATTTCCGACGATTTCGCCGCCCACGATGACCTGTCCCGCGGCAACGTTGCCCTGGATGCGGCCGCTTTCGAGCAGGACCACGCTGTCCCCGCTGGCGACGTCGCCGAACACGGTGCCCTCAACGCGGATGGTGCCCCTGCACTGGAGGTCGCCGCGGAGCATGGTGCCGGGACCGAGGAGGGTGACAACCTTGTTCTCGTTGTACAACCTGTTCTTGCGGGGATCTGCCATGGCGGGCGTCAGTTCGAAAGGTACTTGACGGGGTTGACCGGCTGATCGTTGACATGCACCTCGTAATGGAGGTGGCTGCCCGTGCTGCGGCCCGTGCTGCCCACGTGCCCGACGGTCTTGCCGCGCTCCACCGTCTGGCCCGCCGCCACGTCAATCTTGGACAGGTGGGCAAACTTGGTGCTCAGGCCGCCGCCGTGATCGATTTCAACGCAGTTGCCGTATTCACCGTCATATCCGGCGCTGGTGACCACGCCCTTGGCCGTGGCGGAAACCGGCGTGCCGTAGGGCGCGCAGATGTCGTAGCCCGGATGCAGGCTCAGGTGATGGTTGATCGGGTCAAGACGGTATCCAAAAGTGGAGGAGATCTGTCCCGCATTGCGGGCCATTGGCCAGCCGGACGGTACCCGCTCCACCTTGTCCTTCTGCACTTCCATGGACTTGACAAGATCACGCAGACTGCGGGTGCGCAGCCGGATCTCCTGGACGATCAGATCGGCCGAAGGACGGGCCATGCCGTAAATGATGGCGGGCGGACGCATGGCCGTCTCGGCACGGGCAAAAACAATACCGCCGGGGCTGCTGAACGCGCCGCCTTTGCCGGCCCGCGCCGCAAGGGGTGCCTCGGCCTTCTGCGGAATCCGGGGCGCCAGACCGGTGATGCTCCGGGCCTTGGTCTCCATTTCATAGAGTTCGCCCAGTTCGGCGGTGATGGCGGCGATGCTGGCGCTGTACTCCGAGCGCAGCCGCGTTTCCACCTGGCGCACTTCATCACGGGAGGTCGTGGGTGCCGGGGCGGTCTCGGGGATGCGGGAATTATCCAGCTCCAGCGCGCGGTTGGCTTGACGCAACACTTGGGTGCGGTGTAACAGTTCAGCGTTTCGCTGGTAGAAGAAGGCAGAAACAAAGGAAAGTGCGACAAGCAGGCCTGAAAGTGCCCAGAAGTGCAGATTGCAGAGTGTGATCGTGCGTGTGCCACCCCGGTCATGGGGTATAAGCATCACTGTCCACGTTTTCATCACAGGCAACCACTCCTGAAGAATACTGAATAGAGCACAAGTCAATCGTTGCGGCCACCAGGCCTGTCTACCCGTCGGCACTTTGCTTAATACGCAACCGCCTTGCTCAGTTCCCGTCCCCGGCAAGGCGAATATAGCACGGCCCCCGATTTTTTGTCAACCCCGAAACCCAATTCTACAGGGCAATTGTATGGCGTCATACAATAAGACATGTGCTGCTAAGTGAGGAAGGCGCGGGCCTAAGGACGACGGAGAGCGCCCACTTCTTGGCGGAAATCTGCCGTTTCAATTCGTCCACTGCGGCGTCGAGCAGGGAGTCGCGCGACTGGGTGAACTGGGCTTCATAGAGACCTACTGTGGCGGGGATGACGATGTCGGGCTCCACGCCGCCGTCGCCTTCGGCGTTGGTGATGATGCAAATATAGCGCAAATACAGGGCCGCCTAATGGGTGTCCCTTTTTTCTCACTTGAACGCTTTGTGGTTCATGGACGAACGCGGACTTACACGGACGATATGGACGATATGGATGGGGGGCGGGGCGGAATGTCTATCAGATCAGCTTGCTCCAAAGTCCGTTTTGGTTCGCTTTGTCCATGGTGTCCATCTCGTCCATCTCGTCCATAATGCCCGTGGTGCACGCAGAAACGACAAAACTCAGCGCCTCACCGGAGGCTTTCCGTTGGGTCCGTTTTGCGAGCCAATATGAATAGAGCGCCGCAAAAGCTTGTTGGACAGGCAGGCTATCGTTTATTCTTACCCAGCGGAGGTTCGTGACGGACAATGTCCGGGTATGGGCCATTTTTTCCGGTCCCTGTTCCGCGCGAGGCGGCTTGGGAACGGCATGAGGCTATTTGTATGTGGGAAAGATTCACCGAACGGGCAAAGCATGTGGTAAGCGCGGCGCGCGAGGAGGCGGTGCGCCTGGGCAGCGACTATGTCCGGACGGAGCATATTCTGCTGGGCCTTTGCCGTGAGCCGGAGGGCATCGCGGCGCGCGCGCTGGAGGGTCTGGGCGCGGATGTGGAGGCGCTTGCCGCCGAGATCGAGCAGCAGGTGCAGCCGGGGACCTCGACCACGAACAGCGACGACATCACTTTCACGCCGCGCGCGAAGAAGGTGCTCGAACTGGCGGTCGATGAGGCGCGCCGGTTCAACCACAACTATATCGGCACCGAGCACATCCTGCTTGGACTGCTCAAGGAGGGCGAGGGCATCGCGGCCAAGGTCCTTCAGGACATGAAAATCGACCTTGCCCGCGTGCAGGCCGAGATTGTGCGCCTGCTGGGTGATCAGGGACGGCCGGGTCCGGGCGGCGAGGCGCAGGCGGGCCGCAAGTCGGCGACGCCCGCGCTGGACGCCTTTGGCCGGGACCTGACGCAGATGGCCCGGGAGAACAAGCTCGACCCGGTGATCGGCCGCGAGGCCGAAATTGAGCGCGTGATCCAGGTGCTCAGCCGCCGCACGAAGAACAATCCCGTGCTCATCGGCGAGGCGGGCGTGGGCAAGACGGCCATTGTCGAGGGGCTGGCCCAGGCCATCGTCAAGGGCGACGTGCCGGACCTGCTGCTGAAGCGGCGTGTGCTGACGCTCGACCTGGCGGGTGTGGTGGCGGGCACAAAGTACCGCGGCCAGTTCGAGGAGCGGCTCAAGTCGG
>CAIXUF010001137.1 GCA_903922535.1 Candidatus Hydrogenedentota bacterium | reverse complement strand
GGTCACCCATCTCGGCGGCATGGCCGCCGGCTACGGACTGATGAAGGCGATACCCCGGTACTACCGGTGGCGCCGGGATCAGGCCCGTGAACGCCTGAAGCGCCCAAAGGACGGGGACGACCCCGGCAAACTCGGCGAGGCTGTGGACAACATCTTCAAGTTCAAGGACCGCAAGTGACGGCCCCCCTCAGGCCCATAAACACCCCCTAGAGTCGCGTGATGCTTCATCTGCCAACATTTCAGGAACTGATGATACTTGCCGGTATCTTCATTTTGCTCAACATCGCGGGGCTGTGGCCCGCTGTGAGGCGTCTGTTGGGCCGCTGGGTCTCCGAGGCGGTCATGGGGCGTCCCAGGATGGCCCCGCCGCCACCCTCCCAGGCGGACGTCGAACTGTGTTACCGACTGCTCGGGCTGTCCCCCTCTGCGAGCTGGGCCGAGATTCAAACCGCCTACCGGCGCAAGGCCAAAGTGCACCATCCCGACCATGGCGGCGACGAGGACGCCATGCGCGCCCTAAACGAGGCCTACCAGACCCTCAAGCGGATGAAAAACGGCTGACACCACGGCGCTTCGTGCGCCCCCGATCCTGCGCCTGCTGTCGTCCCCTCAGGCCTCCGTCGGATAGTGGGTTCCGCCCACGAAGCTGAATTCCATGCTTGGCACAATGCGCCTCTGCTTCGTCTCCAGATGGAACCCGATGAACTCCGCACGGCGGCCCTTCCTGGGCGGCCATACCGGCGCGGCAATGCCCAGCAGTTGCGACGGGTTTTTCGACGCGCAGTCGAACGCCTCGCCCATCGTCAGGTCCGCGGCCAGCCAGGCGTTGATGACCCCGTCCAGCAGCAGCGTGCCGCTCCCGGCCAGCAGTTCCGTTCCCGCCAGGCATACCTTGCCGTCCCTGCGCTTCTCCACCTCCGCGCCGAACAGACGGTACTTGCCCGGTTTCATCCCCGCCAGACACACCGCGTCGGACACCAGAATGCAGTGTTCCGGGCCCTTGGCCCAAACCATCGCCTTGAGCATCTCCTCAGGCAGATGGTGCAGGTCGGCGATAAACGACGCATGCAACCGGTCATCGGCCAACTGCGGCCAAACCGGATTGCGGTGGCGGTGTATCGACGTGGCCAGGCCGTTGCCCAGGTGTGTGCAAAGCGTCGCGCCCGACTCGGCCGCTTTTGCCACCTGTGCCGCGCTGGCGGCGTGGTGCCCCAGCGCCGCCACAATGGACTGTTTCGCTAGCGCCCGAATCAGCGTCGGCGCGCCGGGAAGTTCCGGTGCAAGCGTGACACAGGCCACCCGTCCGTCCGCCGCGTTGACAAGCCGCTTCATGACGGCGATGGACGGTTCGAGCGCATATTCCTTCGGATGCGCCCCCCGCGGTCCGTCCAACGGCGAAATAAAGGGGCCCTCGAAATGGATGCCCACCACGGAACGGTCCGTGGCGGGATCGGCCACCAGTGCCTCCACAATGCGCCACGCGCGTCGTTCCATCGACTCCACCGCGGCAGTCACCAGTGTCGGTGCCCAGCGCGCCACACCCTGCCCGGCCAGTTTGTGGTTAAGGTCGATGACCTCGTCCGGCACCAGGTCATCCCGTTGCAGGTCAATGCCAAACCCGCCGTTGACCTGCATATCCACCAGTGCCGGGGCCAGCAGCGTCTCGTCCGACCCCAAGTCGGGTGTGCCGAGCCTCTTGCCGATGCTCACATCGCGCACCACACGGTTGCGCACCAGCACATCCGCCACCTGATCGGAATCCAGCAGTTGCCCCCGCACAAGAAATGTGGACTCATCTGTCTTCTTCATGTTTTCCTCGATGAGTTGCCTGTGGACAGTGTATTACACAATCAGTCTCCTTTTCCCCCCTCATCTCGTTCCTTTTTCCCTGTCGGTCCGTGCGTGAGCCCCAAAAAGAGTGCCGGAAAACCCGTGTGGAGTTTTCCGGCAACCCGTCTCTTTCATGTCTCGCAGTTGCGCTTACTTCGCCTTGCCCTGGTTTGCCACCGCCTCGGCGGCCTTGCGCGCCGCTTCCGGGTCGCCCAGATAGCGGCTTGCCATCGGCTTCAGGTTCTCATCCAGCTCGTACATCAGCGGAATGCCCGTCGGGATGTTCAGGTGTCCCAAACAGCGGTGTTGGGGAAGCCGTGGATGAGTTCTAGGCGTTGGTGAAGATGGGGTTCAGGCACCAGAGGTCTTCGCTGTCGGTGTGGGTGTGGATCCCGCAGTGTCGGCGTACCAGGCGTGGTCGTTGTCTTGGGTCACCGGGTAGTATGAGTAGTTAAAGAACCCGTAGTATCGTAGAAGAAGATCGGGTGGTCCCGTTGGCAGTTGAACTGGCGGTTCTCTAGAGTTTATGAACCAGCCAAAAGCCAAAATCCGGGGAACCCCCCACGTAGATCGAAAAGGCGGAACGCGAGAGATAAGGAGATAAGGAGAGATAAGGTCGGCGTTCTGGTAG
>CAIXUF010001136.1 GCA_903922535.1 Candidatus Hydrogenedentota bacterium | reverse complement strand
TGCCATGCGTACAAGTCTTCCTGTGAAAAGTTGTCGTAGGCCAGGACTCCGCTTCGCTGCACCGTATACTTGCGCCAGTCGTTGTCTATGATGCGCAGCCCCGCCTCGTTCCGCAGCGCCATTTCATAGACTTCCGTGCCCGGAAACGGCACCAGGAGATGAAAATTCGCTATGGTGGAATATCGGCGCAAACGGCGGACCAGGCTGCGGGTTTGCCGCAGCGTCTCGTTGTTCTCGTACGGAAGGCCCAGCAGAAAATTGAGTTCAACGTCTATGCCCAGCCTGTGGCTTGCCTCGACGGTCCTTATGATCGCCTCGTGCGATGTCCCTTTCCTGCACCGTCCGAGCATGTCAATGCTGCCGGTTTCAATTCCAAAATCGATGAAGTCGCAGCCGGCGCGATGCATGAGGGCAAGCAGGTCGAAGTCCACAAGATCGACGCGGGTGGAAGTGGCCCAGCGTGTTTTCAAACCTCGGGAGAGAATCCCCTCGCAGACCTGCTCGCAGTGGGCGCGCGCCAGGGGCCATGTTCCGTTCGTGGAAAGATACATGAACCGGACACCGTAACGGTCCACGCAGTGCTCCATTTCGTCCAGCGCCCTTTCCGGCGATTTGTAATGGACCCGTTTGCCGACAGCGTGAAAACAGAAATTGCAGGCGTAGGGGCATCCGCGAACGAGTTCCAGCATCATGGGTGGCCGGTATCGGGGCACATCAAACAGATCCCACGCCGGAAACGGCAAATCGTCCAGTTCGGCAAGAGTCCGATGTCCGGCCGTGAAGACCGGTTCTCCCGCAGCCGTTCGATACGCGATTTCCGCGATACTTTCCAGCGGCTTCCCTTCGACAATGTCGGCGAATGGCAGTTCCCCTTCTCCCCGGACGGCAATGTCAAACCCGGAGAACTGCCTCAGTGTTTCCACGGGAAGCGCGCTCGCGTGGCAGCCTCCCACGACATTCACGATGCCGGGCCGCCTTCTCTTCACCCCGGCTGCGATTTCGTCCGCATCAAGAACCTCCTCCGTGGTGGCGGAGTATCCGGCATAATCGGGCGCCAGCGCCACGATGCGCTCCGAAACTTCTGCGGCGCCAAGCCTTTCGAGATGGGGATCAAGGATTACGACTTCAAATCCGCGGGAGCGAAGGAAACCGGCAATGGAGGCCACACCCGGGTGTATCGAAAGGTAATCACGCTGGAGCATGTCCCTGGATTCTGACACGGCACAACTATTTAGAAGCACAACTCGCATGGCCTACTCCTTGGAGAACATCTTTGCACACAACACACATGATACCAGTTTGCCCCGTTCTCGTGCCCGGATGCCGCCCGGCTGCGCGGCGGACGGACGCTCGCAGGTTCAATACCGTGCCGTCTCCCGCGCGTGCACTGTGCCGGGTTCGGAAACGGCCCCTCTTCGCATTAGGCGCGACACGCACCGGCGGTGCGCACGGCAGAGGGCGTTCAGCGTCAGTTGGCGGATGAACCACGCGCCGCAGCAGATGCCTGGGGCGCCTCGAACTTCAAACAGGCGCGTTTGCCCGACAGCAACGGATCCTTGCAGTCCCGCACCCGTTTCGGGTGGGCTCCATACGAGGCGGCGATCTCGTTGGCCGTGCGGCCACCCACGGCTGTAATACGCAGGCAGAATTCCGAAGCAGCCGGCCCGTGGCTGTCTCCATTTTCCGGACCGGTTACGCCCCTTCGCGCCTTCCTGCATGTCTGTCCAAGAAATGGGACACGCCATGAATCGGAATCTACGGGGCCGTTTCTTTGTATCTGGAAAGGGCGGCTGAGAGCGCGCGGGTGGGATACCCAATGCTCTTCAACTTGTCCAGCTCGTTTCGCGTTTTGCCAATGTCGCGCTGATCGAACCAGGCCCGGATTGCCGGTTCGAAGGCAGGCAGGCCCACCCTGTCGAGGGCAAACGCCTTCTGAAACGCGTTATGGGCTTCCTTTTGTGAGCCGAGGGCGGCAAGGGCGGTGGCTTCAGCGAAATGGCCAAAGCCAAATGCGGGTTCTCTGTCGAGGACCGCGCGGGCCACAGCCAGGCCGATTTCAGGATTTCCCTTTTCGGTTAGCATCAACGATAGAGTACTAGAAAATGATAGTGAATTGGGGAACGGCCAATACAGCACACGCCGCAGTGCGTCTAGGGCGGAGGCACGGTCAAGTGTGGTCATCCGGGGCCCCAGTTGTTTCAAAACATCCTCATAATTGATCGGGAGGCAGAATTCGGAGGGATGCCCGGTGACCGGCCCGTCGGGGGCTGTGCGCTCGAACAGGTAAAGACTCATCCCCATCATGCCGGGCCAAGACCAGGCCGCATGGCTGATTCCAAATGGCCCAAGGGACGCGTCAAAGCCCGTTGAAAGTGTCTTTTCGTCCCAGCAGATCCCCTCCATGACAGCCCAGACCCTGGGTCTATCCGCAGGGGCCGTGACAGGGTCGGCCAGCCAGTGCTGCACGCGTTCGCAGATCTCCTGCGGGGCATAGGCCGGCTCCACAGGCACCGGCAGGTCGCCTGCATTAACGCAGAACAACTCCCGCCCTGAGGGCAGAATACCCGTGACCAGAACAAGGTCGTTGCGCCGAAGATCGGCCTTAATCTTTGTGGCGGCTGAAATCCAGTCGGTGCGCGTTGTGGCAGGGAGAAAGACAGCAAGCTGATAGGTGTACAGCAGGACAATCACTGCCAGGGCCGTGCCAAAGAGTATCGGGCGGCGAATGCGCAGAAGCGCCACGGCAAGAAGAAGGTAAAGAGAAAATGAACTGCAAAGAGTATAGCGGGATGCAAAGCACGGCCTCCAAAGCAGCGTCAGGACAAGGAGTTGAATGCCGGGCAGGAGGGCCGCACACAGCAGGAGAACCACTCCTGTCCGTTGAACATTTCCCCGTGGCGACAAACCTGTCCAGCAGGCAGGCCCGCCCGGCGCTGTGATGCGCCGGGCAAACAAAGGTGCGATGGCCAGCGCGAGAGCAAGGCCGAAACACGCACAGAGCATGGTATCCGCTACGGGATGAACCGCTTTGAGCAGCAGGCTCTGACCGGGGGTCAGGAAAGGCAGGTTCGGCGGCGATACGGGGAATTCATTGCTGACCAGAATTGCATCGTTCCCGAGCAAACTGACTGCGATTTGTGTCGGCGTGGGTATCTGGTAGTCGGTGTCATCCTGCCCTGAGGGCACATAGACCAGGGTGGGCAGAAGCCATAGGAAGACCGACAGGGCAGCAGCGCCGGCGAAGGGAGCCCAAACAAGCAGAACGCGACGGGGTCCGATCACCCACAAGAGAAAAACGAATTCGGCCGTCAAGAAGAAGAGCGTGAATGGGTGCGCCCACAGCAGCAGGAGATCCGCAGTCAGATTCAGAAGCCACCATTTCCAGCCACCATGGGTTGCGATGCGCAGGCAGGAATACAATGCCAGCAGTACCAGAAAACTCAACAGGGCAGGGGGCCGGATCGTTTGCGCGAACCATGCATGGAATGGCGAAAGCGCGAAAAAGAGCGCGGCCAGCAATCCAACCTTCCTGTTCCAAATGGCTTCCCCCAAGCGGTAGGTCATGGGAACACAAAGCATGCTGAAGAAGATCGGCAACAGGCGCAGCTTCCAAGGGCACACCCCGACCAATGACGCCCAAGAATTCTGAAGCAGAAAATCCAATGGGGGACAGTCACAACTATAGAAGCGGAAGAGGGCCAATTGTGCGGGCAAGCCCTTGATGCCGAGAAATCCCACCGCGGACACGAATTCGTCTATCCAGACGGATTGCTGCTTGATATGGTAGAGGCGAATGGCCAGCGCCAATGCGGCAATCAGGAGCAGGCAGATGAAAGCGCCCAATTTGCGAAGGCGACCGTTCTCCTGGCGGCAAATCCCGCCTGATCTGAGCTCAGGTTCTCTCATGGACTCGGGCGACTCCAGCAAAGATTTCTCGAACGGCCGAAGGGGCTGGGGGATGCCAATCATCACAACCGAACCCATTATAGAGACGCGGTCTCAACACCGTCAAACTTCCGCCGCCCAATTGCCGCCGCCCAATATGGGCCGCCCCCCATCGACGCGGCCCGGCCTCGGTGGCGCGGCCGGACGAGGCGGCGACGGCGGGTGAGCGTCGGATTGACCTTTCAGCCGCCGCAGTCCCTGCCGATCATGCCAACGACGCAGGCATTTTGAGTCAGGAACAACACGCCAACCGAGCAACTCGCCGGACAACTTCACGATTCCACCCGGGGCGACCATGCCTTGCCCGCCGATGACGGGCTGCGTTGGCATTTGGCCCCATTAAGAGGAGGTTTACGCGCAATCTGACCCTGTTTATGCGCCGTCCTCAGCACTGAGGATTCCTTGGAGCAGCGTCTCTTGCGTTGAAGAACAGAAACGCGTGACCAGGACTGGGCTTGCGCGTGTCAAGCCATTCAAGAGTCTTATTGGGGGCGCGGGTTGTTGACCCTCATGACGGTGGCATGCTAGAGTTGTTTCGTAAGAGTCCAGTCTGTGCGCGATATGCCATATCCGGTTGAGCCACATGGAGTTATGTTTATTGTTCATGCCATGTTTTCGGAATACCTTCGGGTTGCTGCGCCATGTTGTGCGGAATGGCTATCGGCTGTCGGATGTAATCGTCTGCCGGTTGCTGCATCGGCCGCCACGGTATCTCCCCGCTGTCGTGCTCTTTATCACGTACCGGTGCAACCTGCGGTGCAAGATGTGCGGTGTCTGCGAACTCAATGCGCCCGTCGACGATTCGCCGGAGCTGACAGTGGAGGAGTGCAAATCCGTTGTGCGGTCGGCGGTGAAGCTGGGCACCACGCTTCTTGTGATTTCCGGGGGCGAGGCGCTGCTCCGACCGGATCTGCTGTTTGAAACGATCGGGTATGCCCGTGAGAACGGGATCGCCGTGCATCTGTGCACCAACGGCGTGCTTCTGGATCCTGAGAGTGTCAAACGCCTTGCCCGTTCCGGCGTCAACACGGTTTCCGTCTCCATCGAAAGCCCCGTCAGGGAGATTCACGACTCGCTGCGGGGCGCCGGCTCATTTGACAGCGCGGTAAAGGGTGTCAGGCTCCTGCGTGAACTCGCCCCTTCGGTCCAGGTCGGCATCAGCTCAGTCATAACGGCCAAGAATTTTCGCGGGATGTCCGGCATGGTGGCGTTCGCGGAATCGCTGGGCGTGCACCAGGTGAAGTTCGCCCCCATCCACACCAACCTGCTGCACCGACGGAGACACTTTGAGAGCTACGGCGAACTGATATTTGGGACGGAAGATCTCGAGGATCTGGATCGCGAGGTCAAAGCACTCACGGAAGCCACTGCGTACAGCAAACTGCGCACCAGTTCGCCGATGTTTCTCTCCAAGATTACCCGCCTGTACCGGAATCCCCCGTCCTTTCCATGCTACGCGGGCTACGCCGTGTGCGTCATCAACCCCAAGGGCAAAGTGTCCCCCTGTTCCGATCTGGACGGGGTCCAGTCGATACGCGACATGCCGCTCGAGGAGATCTGGCGCAGTAAAGAGTTCCAGAAGCTGCGCGACAAGGTCCGCCACTGCCAAAGCGCATGCTGGGACACGCTCAACGCCGAGATGAGCATCCGGCTGCGTCCGCGATCGATTGTGGCCGACATCAGCCAGACGTGGAAAGACATCGCGTTCTATTTCAAGGAGAACGACCGGTGATTCCCAGGCGGCGGGCCCACACATACCCGGGGGAATGGAATGACCTCCGCAACTGGATGTCCCAAGAGTCCGGCAGCGGCGATGATGTCATTGAGACGTGGCAGAAAAGCATCGCGGACTTCGTCGGCATGCCCCACACGGTGGCAATCAGTTCAGGGCGCCGCGGCATGGCCGCCATATTCGAGTATTTGCGGCTCGGCGCCGGCGACGAGGTGATCATTCCGGCCTACACGTTGGGCGAGTTGATTCCCCTCATGAAGGGCTTCGGGGCGGAGGTTGTCCCTGCGGATATCGACCCAGCGACGCTTAATGTCACCGCTGAGACGGTTGGGCGGCGCATCACGCCAAAAACCAAGGCCATCCTCGTGCTGCATGCGTTTGGGGCGCCGTGCCCGGTTGCCTCCATCGTCTCGCTGGCGGCGCAGTCGGGCATTGCCGTCATCGAAGACTGCGCCCACTCACTGGGGTCTGAAACCGATGGAAGAATGACGGGCACCTTCGGTTTCGCGTCGTTCTTCAGTTTTGAGACGAGCAAGCCGGTAAACACGTTCGGCGGGGGGATGGTGGTCACCCGCGACGGTGGCCTGGCTGACTTTGTAAAAAGCAGAATCCTTGATGATCGCGAGGACTTGGCCCCGCTGAAAAAGAAGATCGGCGTGGTTCGAACGGAGCGGTTTATGTTTGCCTCCTCGCTGGCCTTCCCCCCCCTGTATCTCCTCGCCACTCCCCAGACGAAGGCTGTCATGAACCGTTTGTACCGGAGTGCGCAGCATGCCTTTCCGGGCTCGGTTCGTTACTCGCCGGTCCAGGCACGGCTCGGGTTGAAGAAGATTCAGGGGCTGCCGGACCGCATCCGGGAACGCCACCAGCGCGCGCTGCAACTGCAATCGCTGCTCGGGCCGGACATTCGGGTCCAGCGCCTGGAAGAGGGCGCCACGTCAACCTGGTACTTCCTGGTGGCCGTGCTGCCCGTGGCGGCCGGCCCCGTGCGCAAACGGCTGCTGATGAGGGGAATTGACGCGGGCGTCGAGGCCGAAATCGCGGACAACTGCGCGCAACTGCTCGGCTGGACGGACTGTCCCGGTGTGGATGAAGTCTTCCATAACGCCATTGCGCTGCCGATTTTTGACGGCATCACGAAGAGGCAGGTTGCACGCATTGCGCACACGCTGAACAAGGCCTTCTAACCCGGATTCTGCGCCTCCATGAATCCGGCGACCCTGCGGAAAAGAAACCGGTTCACCCCGTCACGTCACCGCGTTCAGGGTGCGCGCGACACGCTCCGCGTCCCGTTCAGTCATGCCATCATACATGGGCAGCGCGATCAGGCGCGGAAAGATGCCGCCTATGACGGGACAGTCTCCATAGCCAAGCAGGGCTGCGCAGTCATCCATAATCTCGTTTTCGACAGCAGCGTCAATTCCCCTCAGAAGCAGCCGTTTTCGCACGGGCGCGGCCGGACCCGGAAGCAGAACCACGAATGCATAGCCGGACGGCTGGCATCCCGCGGGGACAAGCTGCGGGCGGATGTCGGGGCGCAGCAGGGATCTCATGACATCGGCGCAACGGCGCCGCATCCCGACCCGCTGTTCGAGCGTCTCAAGTTTGCGCAGCCCAAGCTGCGCCTGAAGCGCGCCGTAGCGCGTCGTGCTCCGGAGACTGGATTGGGCGTTGCGGTACAGGCGGTTCAGCCCCTGCTTCAACGCGGGCGTGGCCAGGAGATAGAGGGCCGGGTACATGAGCCGGGCCGAGAACAGCGCCTGCTCGATCCGGGTTGTCCGCGCCTTCCGGAACACGGGGTCGAAGCCCTCCGCGTCCTGCTCATTGCGGTCGCGGACGCATGCCGCGAGAGACGCGTCATCCGTGAGCACCATGCCGCCGCCGAACGTGTTGACGGGCTTTGTCATCTCGAAGCTGTAGAAGGCGGCCTTGCCAAAACACCCCGTGTTGGTGCCGGAAACCGTTGCGCCCAGCGAGTGCGCGCAGTCCTCCACGACCGGAACCCGGTGCCGCTGCGCCAGGGCAGAGATTTCCCCGATGTCGCAGGGCACGCCAAACATATGGAGCGCCAGAATCGCCCTCGTGCGGGCTGTGATTCTTCCGCTGACGGACGCCGGCGTCATGTTGAAGGTTTCCGGATCAATGTCGGCGGGAACGGCCTTCGCCCCGAGCGTGTCAAACACGGGCAGTATTTCCCCAAAGGTATATGCGGGAACGATTACCTCATCCCCGGGGCCGACGCCGAGATGCCCGAAGATCAACCCCATGGCCTTCCTGCCGGAATTCACCGCGGCGGCATGGGAACGCCCGACATGCCGCGCAAAGGCGGTTTCCCACTGCGCCAGCAGCGCCTGCGCGGGAAGGTCCCCTCCCGGGGCAAAACCCCGGCGTTTCCACTGTGCCAAATCGCCCCATTCGCCGGGATAGGTGTGCGCCCAACGACGCGGTATCAATGCCCGCCCTTTCCAAAATAGAACGCAAACTCTTTCCACGTCCGCCACGGGTCTTTCAACAGCGATCTGATGCGAAACCGGAGACTTATCTCGGCGTAAAGCGCGTCCCAACAGTGGCATGTGCAGCAGGCCACGCGTCGGCGCATGGCGTCATACTCCCGACTCCGCCAGATCTCATCCAAGCGCATCTTTCGGACGGACAGCGATCCGTCCATGTCCGAACACGGCGTCACCGTGCCGTCGGGGTTGACCGTGCATGCGGCGAACCCGGCGTAGCAGCGGAAATGCGGCGCGTTTTGCGATAGTGACGTGATTTTCGAGAGAAACCACGGTGACGTCGTTATCAGGGCGGTATGGCGCACTGCCTTGCACAGCCGCCCAATTTCCGCGTTCAACTGGGCGATTTGGTCCTCCGCGAAGAAGAGGTCCTCGAATCTGTCATAGTCCTTCTTCCGGTGGAGGAGGTTCGTGTGGACCGGCGCGAACTTCAACTGATGCACGTTCAGGCTTTCCGCAAACGGCACCATGGCGTCGAGATTGCGGAAGTTCTTCGCGGTGATGGTGCAGTTGATTCCGACCCGGATCTCCGGCGCCATGCTTCGCAGCAGGCGTATGCCGTTCACCGCCGCCTCGTGGGAGCCGGCCCCCCGAAGGGAATCATGAATCTCCCGATCCGGACTCTCGACGGACACCGATATTGTCTCAACGCCCGATTCCCGCAGTCGCGCCACCACATCAGGAGTCAGGAGAAGGCCGTTGGTGCAGAGATGCGTCGCAATCCCGTGCTCACGCGCCAGACGGATGGTCTCAAAGACAACATCCTGGCGAAGCAGGGCTTCCCCGCCTGATATGAGCATCAGGGAAGTCTTGAGCCTGGCCGCGGCCAGGATGATTTCCCTGCACTCACCGGGCGAAAGTTCGGGCACCACTTCTTTTGGCTGCTCCCGCTCGCAGACGCCGCACATCGCGCACCGGAGATTGCAGCGGTACGTTATGAAAAAGAGCAGAATCGGCGCGTAGTGGGGGGCGCGGTTGAGATACCGCGCAATCAGGACGTCCGACACGACAAGGACATTTCTGGCGATGAGACGAAGCCGCCATGCGGCTCCCTGAAAGAGGCCCTTCTTGTCGTCCGTTGCCATGTCCAAGCCCATCTGCACCCGCGCGCCACGGTTTAGAAAACACACGAAAATCAATATAACAGTTGTGCGGGGGCTCCGGCAAATCCCGGGGGGAACGGAGCAGGGACCGGGTGTGGGCCAGTACATGGTGCTGACGGCGCTGGCGCCGCGCATCCGGCAGGAGTTCTGCCTGGACGCGCAGGTTCTGCTGTACGACACGACGAACTTCTTCACCTTTCTGTCGACCGTCAACGACCGGTGCCCCCTGGCGAAGCCGGGCCACAGCAAGGCCAAGCGCAATGATTTGCGCCAGGTGGGCCTGGCGCTGCTGGTGACGCGCGATTTCCAGATTCCCCTGTTCCACAAGGTGTACGAGGGAAACACCCCGGACGTGTCCCTGTTCCCGGATCTGGCGAAGGAACTCGTGGCCCGCCACCGCCAGCTCGACGCCCAAACGCGCGCCACCCTGGTCTTCGACAAGGGCAACGTATCCGAAGAGACCATGGAACAGGTTGTGCTGGCGGGACAGCCCTTCATCGCGGCCGTCCCTATGGACCGCCTGCCCGAACTGGCCGCCACGCCGCTCGGGGAGTTTCACGGGGCCGCGCGCTTCCCCGGAACTCGGGCGCTCACCACCCGGGCCCAGGCCTGGGGCGCGTCCTGCCGGGCCGTCGTTGCCCACACGGGAAGCTTCTTCGCCCAGCATTTGGCCGGCGTGACGCACAACCTCGTCAAGTGCCAGAAGAAACCTATCGATTGGGAGAAAAGGGGGTATGCCCTTCACTGGAAACCATGAAGCCCGGCGGGGGATATATCGCATCCCCCTGCCATACGCTTGCCGAAGAGCTCTCCTGGGAAAACGTTCTGACGTACCGTGAGGCCACTCAGCTTCGTCGGCATTACGAGAAGACTTCATAAAACAACCGCCTTTTGTTGGGGACTGTGGGCCTGTCTCACTTGCGCGTCCTTTCACAAGTTTTTGACGCTCGATTTCATTATCTATAAACTCTCATGGACTGGTGTCCCAAGGGACTTTCACCCGGCGCGACTGATCACCGCGCTTCTCCCGGGGGCATTTTCCAGGACTTTCCGTGAACAAAAGGTCTAGTCATGTTTGGGCGGAGAATTGCCTTTATTGGGGTATGTGTGCTTTTCCTGCTTGGGCCGCTTGCGCCAACAGGCGGTGTCACACCCGCTTTCGCCGCGCAGAGCCCCGCCAACCCGGTCAGCCCGCCCGGTGGCGCACACTACAGCGCGGTCTCCTGGACCGATGCTTCGGGCGGGCTGTGGCTCTTCGGAGGCTGCCGCGCAATGGAAGCGGGCGACGGGAAAACCCTTGACAGCCTTTGGAAATATGACCGCGCCGCGGACACTTGGGGCCTGCTGGAAAGCGGATCGACGGCGGATCGCCCCGGGATCTATGGCACGGTTGGGAAGGCCGTGGCTGCCAACAATCCCGGAGCAGGCACGCAGGCGCTTTCCTGGACCGACGGCTTGGGCGTGCTATGGTGCCTGGCCGGTGTCAACTACACCGGCGCAACAACCGTCGGCAACCTCAACGACCTGTGGAAATATGATCCGGTGACGGGGACCTGGACTCGGATGGAGGACGTCGCGCGGACCGGCACACCCGGCGCGCGCGACTATGCGGTTTCATGGAAAAGCGACTGGGGCAGATTGTGGATCCTCGGCGGCGTGGGTCTCGATTGCGCCGACTACAGGACCCGCATCATCGATCTCTGGCGCGTCCATGTCCAGGCCGTGGACACGCTCCCGCCGACAATACAGCTTGTTGGCAAGCCCGAGCTGACTGTGGAGTGCGGCAGCGCCTACACCGATGCGGGCGCAACAGCCACAGACAACATCTGCATGGGCAACCTGACAGGAAAGATTGCCGTCACCAACCCGGTGAGGGCGGCTGAACCGGGCACGTACACCGTGCGCTACAACGTCACCGACGACGAAGGCAACAGCGCGGCCGAACGCACGCGCTCCGTTACCGTGGCGGACACGGAGGCGCCCGCAATAACGCTGTCGGGTGAGGCCGCAGTCACGGTGGAATACAACGGCGAATACACCGACGCGGGCGCCGTGTCACTGGACACCTGTGCGGGCGAACTGTCCGTTGAGATTGGCGGCGACACCGTGAACACCGCCGTGCCCGGAAGCTACACCGTCACGTACAACACGCGGGACAAATGCGGCAACAGTGCCGTTGAAACGACGCGGACAGTCACCGTTGAGAACGCGGAGATGGTGGCCGATGGGAATGGAACAGCGCCGGTTCCCGATTTTGCGGCGGCATTCAGGGGCGGGGGCAGTGTTCCCAAAACAACGACGGTGACACAGTCGCCGCCCGCAGGCGGGGCCGTTCCCGTGGGCGACCACACCGTTGCGCTGACCGTGACAGACGCGGCCGGCAACACCACCGCGCGCAGCGCAGCCTTCACCGTGCACAAGGCGCAAAGCCCGGCCGTCTATGACGCGGCCGGAGCCGAGGCGGATCTGGCGGCGGTTTCGGGAACGCTTGACGTCAACACCTCCGCAATGACCATGACGCTGAATGGCGCGGCCGTCGCGGCCGGTGCCGACGAGGACGGTGTTTGTGTCTTTCGTTTCAGGGATGTGCGCGCCGCAGCCGCGGTCACCGTAAACGTGACCGGCACACGGCCTTTGTCCATCACGGCGTCCGGTGACATGACTTGGCTCGCCAATTTGGACGCTGCGCCCGGCACGCTCGGCGGCGGTGCGGGCGGTGTGGGCGGCGCACCAAACGTGCCCGCCGGAGCGGGGACTGCCGGCGCTGCGGGTTATGGCGCGTTTGGCGCACCGGGTGCCGGCGGTGCCATGGGCAGGCAGGGCGGCACGGCACTGTTTACCGCGCCCCCGGACGATGCAACGCTTGCAGCCGGCAACGGCGGCGGCGGCGGTGGTGGCAGCGTCCGTGGCGATGGCGGAAAAGGCGCCGATGGCGGTGGCGCCTTCATCCTTGCCGCCCAGGGTTTACTTCAAGTCACCGGCGGACGGTTCAGCGCCGGCGCTTCCGGCCCCGGCGGCGGCCATTCAGAACGTGCCGACAGTGACGCGGGCCGTGGCGGCGGCGGCACACCGGGTATGATTAAGCTGATGGGTTCGGTGGTGCTCGCCGAAGGCCGAAGCGTGGAGATGCTCAATGCGCCCGACGGATACCCCGCGCACAACGGCCGCTTCACCCGGCTTTCCAACATGAATGCCGGGGCGTTGGCGGCGCATGCTCCGTCTTTTGAAACAGCGGGCGGCCCGGCCGCGCCGGTTGCCGGCGAAAACCTCTATGGCGACCTGCTCAGGACGAACAATCCCCTGTTATTGGCTCCCTCGCCCAAGATTCCGCAGATCGCCGGCGGCCCGGCCGCGATCGGCTGCCTCAAAACAGACTATTGGAACCGGAACGACGTCAACGCGTTGATTCCCGACAATGGCCAGTTGCGCTACACCGTGCTGCGCCAGCCTTCGACGGGCGGCGCATCGGTCTTTTCAGGGTACGACCAGGTGTTCGTGAAGAATTCAAGCGGCACGGCCATGGACAATGTCGCCATTGCGGGAAAGGGCATCCCGCCCCAGTTGCTTCCGCAAAGCTCCACCGGCACCGGCATCGCCGGACAGTTGTCCGCGGGCAGTGTCTGGACCACCGTGGTGCCCGCGGGTGCGGTGGTGATCGTGTACACAAAGCCCGGCATCATCCCGGCAGGCCAGACGGTCAGCGCAAAATCCACGGCCCGGTTTGCCGTCGCGACCGCGTCGACCGACATCGCCCTCGGCTACCAGTGGCGCCACAAGGGTAACGACCTGGCGAACGGGCCGAAGTATTCCGGCGTGGACACCGCCACACTCAGCATAAGCGATTGCCTCAGCGCGGACGAGGGCCAGTACACCTGCATGGTCACCGATCCGGGCGGCGGCTCCTTTGAAATCTCCGCGCCAAACCAAAGCGGAATGCTCCGTTTGTCAGACCCGGCGCAGCCAGCCCTGCCTGCGTCGGCGGGCCGTTGACGCCGCCTGAAGCCAAGAAACCGGCAGACCGGGCGGAAAGACGGCGATTCATGCGCCCGCCGGACAATGCCCCGGTGACGGCGGCAGAAGATTCGCGCAATCCCGGGGGACGCCTGTCAGTTCAGGTAGCCCAACGCCTGAAGTTCCTCCCGGGTTTGGCTCACCTCTTTCAGCAACTGCTCTGTCACATTCACCTTGACGGGAATAAAGAACAGCCTGCCCATGTGAAAGGCATGCTCGTTTGATACCGGGCACAGCGTCATGTCGAAAACACGGTTCTTCACTTCATATTCGCCCAAGTCCGCAAGGCCGGTCTTGCCGTTTACGGTAACCTTCTTGAAATCGGCGTCCCCCTGCGCCTTCATCTGGAACAGGATTGGCTGGAAATGCAGTGTTGTGTCAAGTTCAACAGGCATCATGATGTGGTACACGGCGTTTGGCACATCGCAATGAATGCGGAGGGGCGGAAGCGCGGCGCCACCCTGCCCCATCAGTTCATTCCCGAAGACCTTGTCGCTTCCGTTTATAGACAGCCATTGGTCGCGCGGCAGCGCGGCATGTGCGGCAAAGGTGTCTGCCGGCCGGTTGACCAGTGCCTCCTGGGGAAGGATATTGCCCCCGTAGATATCTATTAGCAACGGTTTTTCAGGCGTCGATTCCGGACGGTTCATGTATGCCTCCCATTTGGGCCGGAGCAGTTCATCAACGCGTTGTTTCATGAAGGCCGCCACATCCGGGTACTCGGTGCACAGGTTGTTCTGCGTGATGACATGGAACGGATACCCGAGCAAGATCCCCGCACCGGAAACGGGATCGTCAATATACGTGAGCCGGAAATCACGCAGCACAAGCTCATTTCGGGAGGTCGAGTAGCTGTTTGCCAGCACGAAGTCGCGCAGGGGGGGCCTGCCGGCCTCATCCTGCCAGATGCGGGTGAGGTCGAACCCGTCAAAGGTCGCCGCCGTCCGAAGGCGCAGCAGGCTGACAAGGGTCGGCACAATATCCACGTTTTCTGTCATCTGATGGATGCGAACGCCCTGCGGGATTCCGGGTCCCCGCATGATCAACGGCACATGCTGGACTTCTTCGCTGATTATCTGGTGTCCCAGACTCTTGCCGTCCTTTCCAAGCATCTCCCCGTGGTCGGCCCCGACTATCACCACGGTGTTGTCAAGAAGGTTGCGGCCCCGCAGGACATCCAGAATCTGTCCCACCGCCGCATCCCCGCTCAGGATGCTGCCATCATAGAGGCCAACAAGATAGCGCCTATCCTCTTCCGTGAACGGCTCGGGAGGGGTTATGGAACAGGGCTGGTCCACGAGCGCCCTGTTGACATGCGTGTCGTCCATCCACTTGTTGAACGGAGGGGCCAGGCGGGACCGGTCATGGACATTCATCAAATGAACATAAAGGAAAAAGGGGGCGGCGGCGTGCTTCTCCAAGAACCCCTCAATCGCCTCCCCAAGCTGGCCGGGTTCACTTTCGGACGTTTGATCAAACGCCGCGCAGAAGCGGCAGAAAGGGGTGAACATGGCGTGATGATGGCGGGCAAGACAGGTCCGGTAGCCGTTCTCAGACATGATTTCGGGCAGAAGGCGTTCGTCGGGCGCCGGCACCCGCCCCAAGTCTGTCGAGTTCCCCAAATCCAGGCAAAACGCCGCAAAATATCTGCCGCTCATGTACGAGGGCAAGGATGGATAGGTCCAAAAGGCTTGGGCATAATGGTGCTCAAAAAGAACCCCCTCACGGGCAAGGCGGTCCATGTTCGGGGAAGTCTGCCGATCATAACCATAAGAGGAAAGGTTCTGGGCCCGGAGGGCATCGATAACTATCCAAACGACATTTGTCCTGACCGGCGGCGCAACGGGTTGCCCTGTTGCGGAAGGCTTGGAGGGAGCCTGTTCCGCCATGCGGGGAGTTGCGTCAGCATAAACCGAAGCGGCCACCAACCCGGCGGCGATAAACATCAGTGCGAGACGGTGACCGTGGAAAAACGAAACCGGAATCCTGTCATGCATACGCCTCGCGCAAATGTACGGCACAAAGATGCATGAAGTCACATCTCTTGAATCCTCTGATAAAGCCCACTGAATAGATACGGCATCATTCGCTCCAAGAAATCCTCCACCTATATTGCAGGCAAACTCTTGGTATCGAGTCTAACACTGCGAGGTCACTTTGTCAATTGCGCGAAAGGGCGTGGATGAACGTGCGGGAAATCGCACAAGCCCCTGATACTATGGACGATATGGACCGTATGGACTTGGGCCTAAATGTCCAGCGGGTTGTGTCCATCCCGTCCATCCCGTGCATAAGGTCTGCGCCTTCAGCGCGCCGGGCCGGCTCTTCCGCCGTTCCCTGATTGATCCGCCAATCCTTTGTCAACACTGCATACAAACGACGCATGCAGCCAAAGGGAACCGGGGGAATATCCTTCCCCCCGCCCGGCTCAGTTTGACTCGGGTTTGCCCGGTTTTGGCACAAATGCCGCCGACAGACGCTTTACCTCGGCAATCTGTGCCGGCGACATGAGTTGTTTCACCGCCTCAAGACTCTTGGCGGCCTCCTGATTGCCCTGGGCCGCCGACAAACTGAACCACATGCCGGCCTGCACCAGGTCCACGGTGACGCCATAGCCCGTCATGCAGCAGACACCGAGGTTGTGCTGGGCCTGGGCGTCACCCCTTTCCGCCACGGTGCGATAGCATTCGACAGCCTTTTTCGCGTCCTCCGGCACGCCCTCGCCTTTGCGGTAACAGGTTCCGAGGTTGATCAGCGCCTGGTCGTTGCCCTGCGCCGCGGCCTTCGCAAACCACTTTTCGGCCTTGTTGATGTCAATGGGCACGCCCAGTCCATCGTAATAGCAGTTTCCAAGGCTGGTCTGTGCCTGGGGAACGCCCGCCTCGGCGGCTTTGGTCCACCATCTGACCGCCTCTTTGAGGTCTTTGGCGGTGCAGTCACCGTTGGCGTAAAAGAACCCAATGCCGGTCTCCGCGCGGGCGTTTCCCTGCGCGGCGGCCTTTCCCACCCAGTCCATGGCCTGTTTGCAGTCCTTGGGCACACCACGGCCCTCACGGTAGCAGTATCCGAGGTTCAACTGCGCCTCCGCATCCCCGCTTTCCGCGTCGGCGCGCAGGGACTTGATGTCCGGATCGCCCTCCGCGTCGGGCACCGCAGTCTTCTTCGGTTTTGACGATGCCGCCGCCGGCGACAGCCGTCGCGCCTGCGCCACCTGCTCCGGGGTCATCTGCTGTTCCACAGCGTCGCGGTTTTTGGCGGCATTCGCGTCGCCCTGCGCCGCGGCGAGGCTGAGCCACTTGTGGGCCTGCACCAAGTCCTGGGGAACGCCCTCGCCGCCGGCATAGGCGATGCCAAGGCCGGCCTGGGCCTGGACATTTCCCTGTTCGGCGGCCTTGCGGTACCATTCTGCGGCCTTGTTCGGGTCCTTCGGCAGGCCCTCGCCCCGGGCAAGGCAGGCACCCAGGCAGCTCTGCCCCAGTGCGTCGCCCTGCGCGGCGGCCTTCCCAAACCATGCCGCCGCCAGTTTCATGTCTTTCTGCACACCGAATCCGCTGGAGTAACACAGCCCCAGGCGGGTCTGCGCCGTGGCCAGTCCCAGCGCGGCGGCCTTGCCGCACCATTCGGCGGCCTGTTTCGCATCCTTTGGCACACCCCTGCCCTGCGCGTAGCATTGCCCCAACTCGTCCTGCGCCTTGGCGTCCCCCTTTTCCGCCTTGGCGCGCAGTGCGTTGACGTTGGGGTTTTCGTCCACGGCAGGCGGCTCGGTCTCCAGCGTTTTGGGCACAGGCGGCGATGAGAGCCGCTTCGCCTCCGTGATCTGCTCCGGGGTCATCTGGCGCGCTGTCAGGTCACGGTTGTCGGAGGCATCCGTGTAGCCCTGCGCGGCGGCGCTATCGAACCACCTGTACGCCTGGACCATGTCCTTTTCAATGCCCTCACCGGAGAAACAGCAGCCGGCGAGGTTGTTTTGCGCGATGGCCAGCCCGCCTTCGGCCGCCTTTCTGTAGCACTCCACCGCCTTCTTCATGTCCTTTGGCACCCCGTCCCCCTTGTGGTAGCAGGTGCCAAGGTTGAATTGCGCCTGGGCCAGTCCCTGCGCCGCCGCCTTGCTCCACCAGATCACCGCCTGTTCCATGTTCTTTGGCACGCCGTCCCCTTTGTAGCAGCGCGTTGCGAGCGCGTCCTGCGCCACGGCGTCGCCGCTCTCGGCCTTGGCGCGCAGGGCGGCGACATCCGGCGCGTTCTCCGCATGAACTGCCGGCGCAAGCGATGCAACAGTAACCAACACAATGAACACACTGCGGGCCATGGTCCGCCCCTTTCAGGTTTGCGCGCCAGAGTGTAAATATAGCAGTCGCCTGTTTTTCACACAAGGAAGCCGCGGTTGCAGAGTGCAGTTTCGAAAACGAGGACAACTTGGGAAGGCGGGGGGAAACCGTCCAGTCATAGTCCGATCACAGCCGATGTGCGGCCGATTGACACCCGCCCCGTCCGCCGCTATGATGGTTCCTGCTTGAAGGGCCCTTAACTGAAAGGACACGAACCATGGCCGACACCATTAAACGCAGGGAGTTTCTTATGACCGCAGCCGCCGGGGCGGGATTGCTCGTGCTGCCAAGCCGGACCGTATTCGGCGCGGACGCCGCGAACAACAAGCTCAACATTGCCCTGATCGGCGCCTGGGGCCGGGGCATGGCGCACTATGACGGGCTCGCCCAAGAAAACGTCGTCGCCATTTGCGATGTGGACGAGAAGCACCTGGACGTGGCGGCGGAGAAGTTTCCCAAGGCGAAGCGGTACATCGACTGGCGCGAATGCCTGGATCACAAGGGCCTGGACGCCGTGGTCATCTGTACCTGCGACCACACGCACGCTTTCATTACCAACTGGGCCATGAACCGCGGACTGCATGTCTATTGTGAGAAACCGCTGGCCAATTCAGTCGAGGAGGCGCGGGTCGTCCGCGCGACCTATCTCAAGAACAAGGACAAACTGGCGACGCAGGTGGGCACGCAGCGGCACCAATATGAGAATTTCAACCGTGTGCAGGAACTGATCCTCGACGGGGCCGTCGGCGAACTGAAATCGGTCTGCGCCTGGGGCAACCGGCAGATCCCCAAGCCCGGTTACCTGCCCGCCGAAGGCGCGCCGCCCGCGACGCTGCATTATGACCTGTGGCTCGGACCGTCGCCCGAACACCCCTACAATCCGGGGTACTTCTCCGGCCAGGCCGGCGCCAACTGCCTTTCGTGGAACATGTACTGGGACTTCGGCAGCGGACAGGTGGGCGACATGGGCAGCCACACGATGGACATCGCCTGGAACGCGCTGGACGCCGGACTGCCGACGGCGGCCGAGGGCTCGGGCGATCCGGTCAATCCCGAAGTGACCCCCGTGAAACTTCAGATGACCTTCCAGATTCCCGCCAACGACTGGCGCCCCGCCATTCCGCTCACGTGGTATCAGGGCGGCGCCATGCCGAAGACGCCCAATGACGGCATCGACCTGGACAAGATTGACCACGGTGCCATGTTCACAGGAACCAAGGGTGTGCTCGTGTCCGGCTTTGAGAACCGGCTGCTGCTTCCCAACAATGAAGACGGTGACATGACCTACTACAAGCGGCGCGACAAGGAGCACCTGCTGCCACGCGTCCACAACTTCCAACGGGAATGGCTCGACGCCTGCCGGGGCGGCCTCAAGACCTCCTGCGATTTCGACTACGCGGGCAGGATGATCGAGATGATGATGCTGGGGCTCGTGGCCTACCGCGCCGGCAAGGCTGTGGAGTACGACGGCGCCAACGGCCACGTCACCAACTGTCCCGAGGCCGAGGCGCTGCTGCGCCGGACCTACCGCAAGGGCTGGACCCTCAACGGGTAGCGCCAACAACCACCACAACTGCCAAGAAGACTGATTCAGAATATGCGGGACAGTCCGCCATTGCGGACTGTCCCGCACTGTTTCTGGTCATGGCGCGTTTGCGCTTTGTCGGGGCTTCATGCTAGTATTCTCCCCGGCCCCTGTGGAGAGGTGACCGAGTGGCCGAAGGTGGCGCCCTGCTAAGGCGTTGTACCCCAAAAGGGTACCGTGGGTTCAAATCCCACCCTCTCCGCCACTTCAAAAAAAGTTGCAAGTCGTTGCCAGATTGCGGTTTAGCAATCCCTGCCAATGTGCGGTAGCGAGGCCTTGGAATTCACGATTTTTGTGTACCAGACACAAGGTACACAAGAAGCGAGAACCAAAGGGTTTGCGTCATGCCGTCCATCTCTTCCTTGTCCATCCCCCCGCTGCGCCTCCACAAACACAAGCACTTGGCCTTCGTCCGCCTTCCCGATGGTGCCTTCCGTTACTTTGGCCCACCGGACGGCCCCGACACCGACCGCAAGTACCGCCTCTTCGTCGCCGAATGGATTGCGACGGGCGCCGTCCCGACCAGATCCAAAGCTGCGGCCATGCTGGAAGGCGGGTCAGCCGGTAAGGCGGGGGGCAGCATTCAGGCACTCTGCGATGCCTACCGGGCCGACCGGCTGAACCGGCGCGGCAGACTCACCTCCTACGATATTATTGCCCTGCGCGACCTCAGCGACGCCTTTGGGGACCTTCCCGCCGCCACCTTCGGCCCGAAGAAACTCAAGATCCTGCGCGGCATGTGGGAGGCGGGCACCGCCCTGCGGGTGGCCGGTCCGGAACGCAAGTGTCGCCGTCTGCGGCGGAGCACCATCAATCAGGCCGTGTCCTCGGTCAAACGGATATTCAAATGGGCCGTGGGGGAGGAGTTGCTTCCTGAAACCGTCGCGTTTGCCGTGTCCGTGGTGTCGCCGCTGATGGAAGGCGAGACGGAAGCGCCCGAACCTCAGGCCGTGGGCACCGTCGAGGATAAGGTCATCGAGGCAACGTGCAAGCATCTTCCGCCCATGCTGGCCGACGTGGTCCATCTCCTGCGCATGACCGGCGCACGGCCTTCCGAGGTGCTGAACCTGACCCCCGGCCATATCGTGGTGACCGACGACACCCTGTGGACAGCCCCGCTGTCGAAGCACAAGAACAGCAAACGTGGCAAGTACCGGGAACTCCAGTTCGGTGCCAAGGGGATCGCCATCCTGCGCAAGTACATGCTCCGCCCCAGCGACGCGCCCATGTTCCCGCCGCTGGAGGCATTGAAGCAGCGTAATGAGGGCAAGAAGCACCGCCACCAACCGCCGTTGCCGCCAGCCACGGATCGGACCCTGAATGCTGTCTACAGTTACAAGTCCCTGCGCAATGCCATCGTGGACGCGGCCAACAAGGCTGGCGTGACGCCTTGGTGCCCCTACGCCCTGCGCCATACGCGGGGAACGGAGGTTCACCGACAGTTTGGTGGGGACGCGGCACGGGTGTCCTTGGGGCACAGCGACATTGAGACCACCAAAATCTACATTGAGCCGGATATTGAGCTGGCGCGAAAAATCGCAAGGGAAACGGCATAGGCTGGCCGTCTCATTGAGACCCGGTGACATCCAGACCTTGCTTGTCTACGTCGAACTCAACCGCGACCAGGCAGCCTCGCTGGCGTATGCGACCGGATGAAGTTTCCGGCCATTGGTCCCTGCTGGCATGGAGCGTCGTTTCTTGAAAAATGGCCAGACCCGATAGCGTCTCGTTCGAACAGCCCCTTATTTACAATGGATTCACGGCTCAAAATACTACTTCGAGGATATTGCTTGGAAGATATCGAAAATTCTTACGACATCGGCTACAATTCTGAATATGTTGGAAGCGCGCTTTCGAGGTTGATTGAAAATGAGCAACAATCTGTCCGTAAAAATAGAAGATCCGGAAACTTCCGGGCGCTTACTCTCGATTTACCCGCCGCAACCGTTACCACTCTGGGCGGTCGAACAGCTCGGCACCGATGCAAGAGTCAGGAACTTTGAGGCGCAAATGAAACAACTGGCGGCCATACTCGACAGAGTACCGGCTGCGTACAAAGGCAGCCATCTGGACCCCGGCCGCAAATTGGAGACAGCGTTCATCATCGATAGGGACCGGGGGCCTCGCTGGTGGCTGATGCACAGTGTGGCCGCAGAGTATTTTCGGGCGAACATGGAGCATGAGCTACTGCGTGCAGCGCATGCCATGCTGCGCGGATTGGCTACCATGCTTGGCTATTCTCCCGGCACCCGGCGTGCAGACCGAACCGAGCGACGCTATTTGCAGGGTTACCGCAAATGGGAAAGCGACCGAGCTAAGCGGAATAGACATCAAGAGAGCCAAGAGGCAACGCACTTGCCGCCCGCGCTGGCCCGCCTAGAAGAAAGTGTTGTGGAAAAAAGGAATCTCCGGCAGTGGTGAGCGGCGGCGCTCCTGAACGTCGGAAAAGTTGAATCGATTCTTACGTTTGCGGTGCTGTCAGTTAAACGGTCTGACATAAGCACGGAAACGGGTTCTCGCGTAATTCCTTGATTTGGTTGCTGAAGACCCCGCGTCCACTGTGCAGGACAACTGTGTCCTGTTGCGGTGGGCGCGGGGTCTTTTTTTTTGTTCAACGCGCCGATGGCGCAAGGAGAAACGGACAATGGACGGTCAATTCATTCCTCTTGCACAGGCCTGCAAACTGGTTCCCGGCCACGCTGTGAAGCCCATCTCTTTGTGGAGGTGGTCCGCCAAGGGTGTGCTGGCCCCGAACGGAAAGCGTGTGTTCCTCAAGGTCGCCAAGTGTGGCCGGACCCGCGCCACAAAGGCGGAATGGCTGGCGGAGTTCTTCGAGGCAGCCGGACAAACCTCACCCGTTGGCGCGACCAACGGGTGAACACTTAGGCACAAGTCCTCAAATCGTCACTATCCACAGCCAAGTCACGAAAGGACGCAAAATCATGCCCAAGAACAACAGTTCAATCGTCAAGTCGGGGGCGCACGGCAATGAAGTGCCCGGCAAGCGCAAATACGACGGGAACAGGAAGATGCGTCATGACGACAAGCTGTTCGACTATTCCGGGAAGGAGAGACTCTGCTTGCCTCTCCGTTCACTCACGCCGGAACGCGGCGCCCTCGGCCACGGAATTACAGTGCCTGTCATTCGGTGCTTGAGTCGGCAAATCAAGGTGATGGGCGAAACTGAAACCCGCAACTAACCAAGGGGTACCCCATGTCAATTTCAGAAGACAAGATGCGCCAGTACTATGACCAAATCCGGGCGCAGGACATCATGCAAGTGGCCCGCGACTTGGTGCCTGACCGAATCACGCTCGACGCTGGCGCGACAATGTACATCGACTGCCCGCACCACACTTCAAGTGGTCACCGGTCATTCCAGATAACTGCGGCAACGCAGTACTGGTACTGCCACGGCTGCGGCAAGGGTGGCGATGTCCTTCACCTGATTGAGTTCCTTCGGCATGGCGTCGTGACGCACACCGCGACCAGGACGCACGTTGATGCCCGCGATTTAGCGGCGCAACGTGTTGGGCTTGGCCCCATGGGCAAGCTTGGCGCGACCAAGGAGCAGCGTGAAGCCGCCGAGAAGGCACGGGAACAAGCCGACAAGGTGTTCTCCGTGCTGACCACTGCGGCGCGGTTCTGGTCTGAACGCTTGATGAAGAACCCGGAGATGCTGGCATGGCTGCGCAGGAAGTGGCCATTGAACGATGACATCATCAGGCAGCAGTGCATCGGGTACGCCGACGAACCCGGAGAACTGTTGAGGCTGCTGCGAAAGCAAGGCCACAGCGACCAGACCCTTGTCGAGTCCGCGCTGTTCTATGAGGCGGCGCGGGAAGGCGGGCTGAACATGGTCCCGTTCTACAAGAAGCGCATCGTGTTCCCCTACTGGGAGCGCGGGCAAGTGGTCTACATGATTGGGCGGCGCACCCCAAACGTGAACCAGAAGAGCGACTACGAGAAGCAGAAGTACATCAAGCTGCCGGTCTACAACCCCGAAGGAAACCACGCGCACCTATCACCACACATCACGAACCGGATGTTCAACCTCGACGTGCTGCGACGGACGCCAGTTCCAAAATGCGCCATCATCACCGAGGGGATTGCCGACGCAAACACCCTGATGCAGCACGGGTTCCCCGTCATCTCGCCGGTTACCGTCCGCTTCAAGCAGCTTGACCTGTCATCACTGGTGAACACGCTCCGGGCCATGCCGGTCTACATCGTCAATGACAATGAGCCGTCCTGTGCGGGCCTACAGGGTGCGCTGGACACAGCCCGCGACCTGAGAGGGTACGGAATTGAAGCCAAAGTGGCCACTTTGCCCCTGTTTGAGTCCCAAACGGCTGCGCGTACTGCCCTGAGAGACACGTTTGGACTTGAGGGCGACATAACACCCGATGAAAAGAAGCGGGCACTGGAGGGCCGCACAGACGCGGAGCGGGCCGAATGTGAACGGCTGGAGGGGCTGGCCAAGCAGGACGTTGCCAGCTACTTCTTGGGTGGTGGCGCACCAGAAGGCTTTGCGGACTTGCTACCCGAAGCCCGGACACCGTTCGAGTGGGCATTGGACCGTGCCATCCCCAAGGCAAAGAACATCGACGAACTGGCCAAAGCCTTGAAGACGCTGCTGCTTGAAGTCATGGACATGGACAAAATTAGACAGAACGGCGCACTGGACCGGCTGCTGGCGTCCTGTAAGACGTACCATAAAGAGGCTGGCATCACGAAAAAAGGACTGCTGGAGCAGTTGGCCGTTTTGGTCAAGAAGCGGCAGTCTGGCCCGGAACCCATCCACAAGACGGCCATGGACGCGGTGAACTACGCCATCATGGTGGGCAGTGGTGGCAAGGGACGCGGCGACTATGTGGCCGGGGCTACGGCATGGTTCAAGTGGCTGACCGAACATGGTGCCCAGTTCTTCAAAACGCCGAACAAAGAGCCGTACATGTTTGTGGGCAGCAAGTGCTACTGGCTGGACTCAGGGTCCAAGGGGCACAAGCAGGAATGGGCTGCGTTCGTCATGGAAGAGGTGGGCATCTTGAACACCACACAAGAGGGACGCACGTTCTTCGAGGCAATCAAGAATCTCGTATTCAGAGCGGGAACGGAAAAGGCGCAGTTCACGTGGGTGTACACAGACAAGAAGAAACACTGCGTCTACTTTGGGCTGAACAACAGCCGGGATGAAATCGTGCGCATCAGCCCCACGGGCGTCAAGGTCATGCCGAACGGTCAAAATGAAGACGGTGTGCTGCTGGCGCATTCAGAAAAGATGCTGCCGATTGAGTATGACCCAGAACAGCATGAAATCGACGCAACCCGGACCCGCGAATACTTGCACAGTGTCTTCACGCAGTACCTGACGTGCGACGCCAACAGCGCGGACACCATCTTGGCTTGGGTGTGCAGCATCCTGTTGCAGCAGTTTGCGGAGACGCGCCCAATGACCAGGTTCGAGGGACCGGCGGGCAGCGGCAAGACAACGGCCAGCAAGTTCATGGGCACGTTTATCTATGGCCAGCCGGTGCAGATGACGGCGACCAACGCCGCGCTGTTTGCGGACGGGGCCAAAAACCCGCTGCAAATCTTGGACAACTTGGAGACGCCGCAGCTTCAAGATGACGCACTGGTCAACTACCTCCTGACTGCCGTAACTGGCAACCAGAAGGAAAAGCGCAAGGCGGGCACCGAGAGTGACAACACGAAGGAGAGGACCAACTGCATCATCAACAGCACGGGCATTGAGCCGATGGGTGCCAAGGTCGAACTGCTGACACGCACGTTCACGTTCAACTTTGCCATGCCGCAACACATCACTGGCGTTTCGTTCATCCAGTCCGAAATCATCGACAATATACTCGACCAGCGTCCCATCATCATGGCGTACCTGTTCCACATCACCAGCCGCGTTCTTGCTGCCATGCACGAACACCGTGCGCAAGGCAAGATGATGGGTGCCATCCAGCTTGCGCTGCCGGGACATGACAAGGAACGCGGCGACGATTACACGGCACTCATGGCGTTGGTGCGGCTGGCCATCGACAACGAACTGGAATCATGGCTGGCCAATCCCGTGCTGCTGCCGCCGTTCGTCACACTATGGCTGGACGCCATGGGCAAGACAAGCGAGACGCTTGCGGTTGGCAGCAATCCGATTGCCATTGCAACGCGGATGCTGGCCGAAGAGTTTCACAACGCTTACACGCTGGACCGGCGGGAACCACGCAGAGGCATGTCTAGCCGTGAGGCTGAATTTGTCAGTGTCTACGGCATTGAACTGTGCAGGGACGGTGATGCCGTCTCCACGGTCAAGCCGGTGCCCCCGACAAGGATTCTGAGCGCATTGCAGCGCATCTCCCGCAAGCAGGGTGTTGTCTTCCCGTACAGCAGCCCAGAGACGCTTGGGCGGCGCATCAAGGGTGACCAGAAGGTGCTGGACGCTGCGGGCATCATTTTCGACGAGGATAGCCGACCAAACCGCGGCGCCTCGCGGATGCTGCGCGTACCCGATATGTTCACGGACTTGAATGACAGCGCACCCCGTAACAGCAAATGGGAAGATGGGGAGATAGCATTTAAGTGACATGAAAACACACTCATGTCCCCGACCCCCTACATCGAACCGCAACGTGGGCAGTTCCATCCCGTTCAGTGTGCTGACCGTTGGGCGCATCATGAGATATGGATATAGACTCGTTCAGAAGCAGTCATTTCGCACTGCCCGCCGGATGACACTTGGCGCGCCCACCGCGAGCGGCACAGTGGGTGGCGGTTCGGCCCATATTGCCAGTTACTCTTGCCGTACTGGCGCATCATAACATCCCTGTTTACAAACGCTTACAAGGCAGAGCGCCAGTTCTTCGGTTATTTCAGGAAATGCACCCCCTCCTTGGAAGAAAGACATACATCCTCTCTCGCCTAGTACATTTTTTCCTTCACGAGGCATATGTTTAGAAGAACTGGCTAACCGGATAAGTTCTTTGTAAAGATATATATAGCAATAGGTTGTGACGCGCCAGTAAGTAATCTGTTACTGGCGGGTTCCTTGAGAAAACACAGGCGCGTCGAAGTGGCTGGAAAGGTAAATGTATCAATATGTTACAGCGACACTCACTGTGCAAAAGGCGGAAATACATAATCTTGATCTGTAAAGTAATGAATGCGTATCAGAGGAGAAAAGGCTAGGCAGCATCCCTTCGGTTGCCCTCTTGCGAAATTCGAGTCAGGGTCCGACATCTTGGGCACCGCCCGGATAACTCCGCAACCTGAGACACATGTGGCGGGTCATCGGTCAACGGGTGTTGGACAAAGTCGCAGGACTCCTCACGCTGAGCACAAAAGCGGGTCTGTTACCCCCAAAAACACTGAAAAGAAAGGGTTTATTATTGACGGAATTCTGTTAAGTCCTTATAAATAAAGCGCTTAGTAAAACACATAATGGGTGTTATCGGACCCTAGGCCTGTTTTTAGACATTTTCTTCCCTCTTTGGACCTGCGTCCATCACCATCGCAACTTGGACGAAATTGCGACGTGAACCATACCGGAGGACCTGCATGTCGAGGGGAGGGGGGAGGGGGGGACGGCCACCGGTCAACACGGGGCGGCTGACCTTCCGAGAAAATATTTTTTTTTTGAAAATTCCTGCGGCGACAAACCGGCGACACTTGTCCGTACGTGAGCACCATACATAACAACATGGAAGGCATGGGGAGAAAGGACTGGTCCCATGAACAAGAAGGAAGTCTTTGCTGTTGTCCCCTCGGCTGAAATCCAGTACCGCATCAGCCAATCCTGCATTGCCACTGTGCTGGGCGTCAGCAAGCGGTTCGCCGCGCAGTTGGCAGCCGCCGGTCATTTCGGTGAGGGCATCACCTACGTGGACGGGGGACACCGCTACTACCTGTTGGACAAGGTCCACGAATTCCAGCGGCTGCGTGAAGTGGCCAACAACCGGAAGGCAGACAGCCACAACATGGCCAAGGCTTTGGCCGATGACCTGTATGTGCGTATTCCGACGATTCCGCCCTCTTGTTCCGAAGGAAGGCGCCCTGTTTTTCCGAAGGAAAGCGCCCTATGATTCCGAAGGATTCCGCCACCCCATTCCAATTGATTGCGCCTGGGTGTTCCGCGCGAATCGGAGCGT
>CAIXUF010001135.1 GCA_903922535.1 Candidatus Hydrogenedentota bacterium | reverse complement strand
GGTGAAAACTGTCCACCCACAAGGCCATATCCCTGGCGAATTGGTCCTGATCGGGACTTACGCCGCCCTCCGTGTCCAGCATGATCATGATATAGCCTGCGGGAACCACGCTGTTCCAAAGGTAGGTGTAGGCGTTCACGGGCGTCAGCCATCCATGCCCGAACACGACCACGGGGAATCTCAGGTCCGGGCCCCCGGCCACGGGCATATCGGGTCCCGACGAAGTTGCCGGGTACCGGATTCGGGAAATCACGGAACGGTTGCCGCGAGACGGGTCCACGTAGGTTATGTCATGGGTGCCAACGGCGTAGACGGCGTCCGGTGGGGACAAATCGGCAACTATCCGGACAACGGCCCGGGTGATCGTCTCGTTGGGACAATCTGCCGAAATGTTCCAGGAAATGTGCTTGCCTGTGCCGGGAGCAACGTTGGGTCCAATATCGCCTGATACCGAGACAAGGGGCGTGGGAAACGTGACCGCTCCGTCCCGCGACAGGTAAGCGGATACGGTGCAACTTCCACCCGGACTGTTCAAGTCATAGTGGATGTCTGCCTGGGTTCCAGAACTGGTCGCCGATTGGGAGAAGGCGACATTCGAAACAGTCGGCTCCTGGCACACCGCCAGAGAGGCGCCCCCCCCTGCCAAGAAGGCAGCGAGAACCAGTCGAATCATGGCAATCTCTCCTTCGTGATCATTTGTGACCTCAGTGGAAGATATGACAAGATGTTCAGCGTCCGTAAGTGGCGCCCGGCACGAGGTTCATATGCTCGCCACCGTAATGGTAACACCAATCCTTCTGGACGTCAACGCTTATTGAGACGGACCGGTACAGTTACCAGTCCAACCGGCATGTTTGGTAAACTTGCCGTGTTAAACTGCCCGCTTGGACGCGTTAGGATCATTCCGTTCCGACTTGCGCCAAGGGGGGCTATCGCCAGCCGGGAAGGCTGTGTTCACCTGATTCTGGAGACTTAGGCAGATGCCAAAACGCAATTCAAGATCCGAGTTTGTCAGTTTGTTGGGTTTTCTGCTGATCGCGGTGTTGCTGTTGACAAACGGTTTCGCGGCGCGGATATCGGCGGAAGAAAAAACAGTCGACGTGTACAAGGAAATAGAACCCATCGGCGTGGTGCTGGACACCATATTGCGCGATTATGTCCGTGAAGTGGACATGCCCAAGGTGGTGCAGGGCGCGCTCATCGGTATGATGGGGTCCCTTGACCGCAACAGTTCCTTCATCACCGCCGAAGATCTTGAGGCAATGCGCGAGGACACGAAAGGTGAGTTTGAGGGCATAGGCGTGTCCATCCAGCCCGACGCCGACGGGAACATCATTGTGTTTCATCCGCTTCCGGGTTCGCCCGCGGCGGAGGCGGGCCTCAAGCCTTTTGACAAGATTGTTGCCATTGACGGCAAATCGACCAAGGGAATGACCACCTCCGACGCAGCCAACCTGATCAAGGGGCCCAAAGGCACCTCGGTGGAACTCACCATCCACCGCAAGGACCGGAATGCACCTCCGGACGTTAAGGCAGAAGTACTGACTTTCAAGGTGAACCGCGCCAAAGTCCCCCTGGAGAGCATCAAAGAGGCCGCATTGCTGAAGGGCGGCATCGGCTATGTGCGGGTCAGCGATTTCAAGGACAACACAGGCCGCGACCTTGCCAAGAAGATCCAGGAGTTGCTGGGCCAGGGCATGAAGGCCTTCGTGCTGGATTTGCGCTGGAATCCGGGCGGTCTGCTTACCGCGTCGAAGGACACCTGCGAGTTGTTCCTACCGAAGGGTTCTCTGGTCACCTACACCAAGGGCCGGAAGACCGTGGAAGGCGGTGCCAACCGGGAAGATCTGCGCCTCACGACAGAAAAGGGCCCGGTGCTTCCCGAAGGGTTGCCGGTGGTGATCCTGGTGAACCGAAACACGGCGAGCAGCGCGGAGATCGTGACGGGTTCCCTGCAATTCCATGAACGTGCGATTGTCCTTGGCGAAAAGACCTTTGGCAAGGGAAGTGTGCAGACCATCATTCCCATGAAGACTCCCCAGAACACGGCGCTGCGCCTTACCACGGCACTCTACTACACGCCCGCCGATGTGACCATCGACCACCAGGGCATCCTTCCCGACATAGAACTGCCCATGACCCAGGAGCAGGAAGAGTCCCTTGCGAAGCAGATGTTTGAGTCGTTCAAGGAGAATCCCGACAACCAGTATCACCAGAACCACGGCAGCGTGACCGATTACCCGGTCACGGACAAGACCGTGGAGGACGTGCAGTTGAAGAAGGCGGTGGAGCTGATCGGCGAGGACGGTGTCTGGGCAAACCTGGTCAAGAAATATCATCGGGACGTGCATGAGACCCAGATGACCGCCGAGACCGCCAAGGCACAGGAGCAGGCGGCCGCAGCCAAGTCAGAACCGGCCCCGGACAAGCCCAAAGAGGTGACTCCCCCCCCTGAGCAGACGCCGAAAGAAGAGCCCAAGGACAACGAGGGAGAGCAGAAAGACGGCGATTTCAAAGAGCCCGTTTGGTGAGATCGGAAAACACGAGATGACCATTCGGCGAGAAAACCGGGCAGTGGACGAGCTCCGCCCCATTGCCTTCCAGCGCGGCTTTACCCGTCATGCTGCGGGTTCGGTTCTGGTGAGCTTCGGTGACACGCGTGTCATCTGCACCGCCATGTTCGAGGACAAGGTTCCCGGGTGGGTCAAGGGCAGTGGCAAAGGTTGGGTCACGGCGGAATATGCCATGCTGCCCAGTTCCACCGTGACGCGTTCAGGACGCGAAAAGAACGCGCGCGGCCGGGCGCAGGAAATCAGTCGCCTCATTGGACGTTCCCTCCGGGCGGTGACCGACCTTTCCGGTCTGGGCGAATGCCAGGTCACCATCGACTGCGATGTCATCCAAGCCGATGGCGGCACGCGTACGGCTGCCATAACGGGGGCTTGGCTGGCGCTTCACGACGCGCTGAGCAGTTCCGTCAAGGCGGGCTACCTGGCCAAGATGCCTTTGAAGGGCGGGTGCGCGGCGGTCAGTGTGGGGCTGGTGGACGGCGTGCCCCTGCTTGACCTCGACTACGCCGAGGATGTTCGGGCCGAGGTGGATTTGAACATTGTGATGGACGCACAAGACCGGTTTATAGAAGTGCAGGGCTGTGCGGAGGGCGCGGCCTTTGGACGCGCAGCCCTTGATCAACTCTTGGACCTTGCCTCCGGCGGGGTGCGGTCATTGATTCAGTTACAGCAGGAGGCTTTGTCGCATGGGTGACATTCTCCTGGTTGGTTCGGGCAACCGCAAGAAGGCGGCTGAACTGTCCGATATGCTGCAGGGACTCCCTTGGGAGGTGCGGAACCTTCACGACTATCCGAGCCTGCCTGAACCGGAAGAGACCGGGGCCACGTTCGAAGAAAACGCCATTCTCAAGGCCCGTTATTATAGCGAGGCCTATGGCGTGGCGTGTCTTGCCGATGATTCGGGTCTGGTGGTTGACGCGCTCGACGGGGTGCCGGGCATCTATTCGGCGCGGTATGCCGGACCGGACGCGACCGATGCCGAAAACAGTGCCAAACTGCTGGCGGCGCTGGAAGAGCATCTCTGGCATGAGCGCACCGCGCGCTTCGTCTGCCATGCGGCTTTCTGTCGGCCTGGCCAGCCTGTTCATCTTGAGTTCGGGGCCGTTGAAGGGCATATCAGCATGGAACCCTTTGGCACGGGGGGCTTTGGCTACGACCCGCTCTTTGTCCCCTTGGGCTTTGACCGCACCTTCGGAGAGATGGACGCCGTGGAAAAGCATGGTTTAAGCCATCGAGGTCAGGCACTGGCCAAGTTCAGGGTGTATTTGGAGTCCTTGGCATGATCTTGGTTCCGCCGGACGGGCCCGGACTGGCCCGCGCGGTGGAGGCCCTGCAGGCGGATGAAGTGGTTGCCTGCCCGACCGAAACCGTCTATGGACTGTCCGTAAACCCATTTTCCGAAACCGCGCTTTCGGCGCTCTTTACCGTCAAGGACCGCGACCACGGAAAGCCGGTGCTCGTCATCGTTTCGGAAACGGAACAATTGCGGGATCTGGTTTCCTCGGTATCCCCCCGCGCACAGCGGTGCATGGATGCCTTTTGGCCCGGGCCGTTATCCCTCTTGTTGCCTGCCGCATCCGGCCTTTCCGAATTGTTAACCGGCGGTCAGTCAAAGATTTGCATCCGGTGCACCTCAAGCTTGGTGGCGCAGCGGTTGTGCCGGGCATGGGGTGGTCCATTGACCTCCACCTCGGCCAATCTTTCCGGCGAATTGGCGGCCCTGACGGCGCAGTCTGCGGCGTTAGTCGGGGTGAGCATCGTCATCGATGGAGGCACCTTACCTGCATCCGTCGCGTCAACGGTGTATGATCCAGATGAGGACCGGCTGCTCAGGGCAGGTCCCGTGGGAATTGAAGCGTTGCACAAGGTCTGCGCCCGGCCATCGGACGCGGCCGGAAAGGGCATCTGATGAAACTCGCAGTGGGTTGTGATCATGCGGGATATGAGGCTCCCGAGCCCTTCATGCCTGTGATCATTGAGTATTTGGAGGGGCTGGGACACGAGGTAATCCACGTGGGCACCTATGGCCCGGAATCAGTGGACTATCCCGACTTCGCCGACAAGGTATCCGCGGCCCTGTTGGAAGGCCGGGCGGAGCGCGGTGTGCTGATGTGCGGCACTGGCATCGGCGTCAGTATCGCGGCCAACCGCCATCGCGGCATCCGGGCCGCGGCCTGCGCAACACCGGACATGGCGCGGCTTTCGCGCGAGCACAACGACGCAAACATTATTTGTCTTGGGCGCCGCATACTCACCCTCGACCTTTGTCTGGAATTGTTGCGCATTTGGCTCGAAACCCCCTTCAGCGGCGGCGAACGGCACTGCCGCCGCGTGGAAAAGTTGGGCTGAGTCCAGTTTTCCGTCTCAATAAGGCACATTTTCATGAAAGACATGACCCCGAAGCAGATTGTTCACGAACTGGACCGCCATATCGTCGGGCAGACCGAGGCGAAGCGGAAGGTGGCCATAGCGCTGCGCAACCGCTGGCGTCGCCAGCAGTTGCCCGATGATCTGCGCGACGAAGTGGCACCGAAGAACATACTCATGATCGGTCCGACGGGCGTGGGCAAGACGGAAATCGCCCGCCGCCTGTCGAAGATGGCCGACGCGCCGTTCATCAAGGTGGAAGCCTCCAAATTCACCGAGGTGGGCTATGTGGGACGGGACTGCGAGTCCATGATCCGGGAACTGACCGAGACTTCCGTAAAGATGATCCGCGCGGAAATGCGCGAGCAGTGCGAGGCCAAGGCCCGGGAACGGGCTGAAAAGAGGCTCATTGACCTGCTTTACCCAGGGCGTCGGCCCCATTCTCCCCATGCCTACAAGCCCTTGGACCCCAATTCCGGGGACGAGCCGGCCGTGCAGGAACTGGAAGGGGACGCGGCCGATGAACGGGTTCGCGACATGCTTGCGGCGCGCCTGAGCGCCGGTGAACTGGAAGACCGCGAAGTGGAGCTGACCGTCAAGGAATCCGGTGCGGACTCGATGATGCAGGTGTTTGCCGCCAGCGGCATGGAAGAGATGGGCATGAACATGCAGGAAATGCTCGGGCGCGTGATGCCGCAGCGCAGCAAATCGCGCAAGATGCCCATCCGCGAGGCGCGGGAACTGCTTATCCAGGAGGAGCTTCAGGAACTGATTGACATGGACCTCGCGGCGCGCAAGGCCATCGAGCGTGTTGAGGATTCGGGAATCGTCTTTCTGGATGAGATTGACAAGATTGCCGGGCGCGGCAGCCCCGGCAGCGGGCCCGATGTTTCCCGCGAGGGCGTTCAGCGGGACATACTCCCGATTGTGGAGGGCAGTACGGTCATCACCAAGTACGGCCCGGTGCGCACGGATCACATCCTGTTCATCGCCGCCGGGGCGTTCCATGTGAGCAAAGTCTCGGACCTGATCCCCGAATTGCAGGGCCGCTTTCCCATCCGGGTAGAGTTGACCAGTCTCAAGGCGGCCGAATTCTCGCGAATTCTGCGGGAGACGGAATGCTCCCTTATCCGGCAATACGAGGCGATGATGGCGACGGAGGGGGTGGAACTGGAGTTTGAGGACGAGTCCATTGAGGCTTTGGCGCATTTTTGCGAGAAGGTCAATGAAGAGTCGGAAAACATTGGCGCGCGTCGCTTGCACACCATTATGGAATACCTGCTGGAGGAAATCTCCTTTGACGCCCAGGACCGGGCGGGACAGAAAGTGAAGGTTACCGCAGCCATGGTGCAGGAGCGTCTGGAGAGCACCGTGGAAAAGCAGGATCTTACGCGGTACATCCTGTAGCGGCGCCCAAAGGGTCAACCTTGGCACTGTACGTCTCGTTTAACCACCGACTGCTGAGGATGTTGCGGACAATTGAGGAATAATGTTTCATTTCGAATAAGCCGGGTGTAATGTGGATGTCCGGCCCACGCTGGAAGCCAAGACGAGACAAAGGACGTGTTTTCACAGAGGGCGAGCGTTTGAAGGGCGTACTAGTCTTGTAAGTTGTTATCGTCTAGTCAGTTGGAAAAGAATTCTCCCTCGGGGCCTGGCGTTCTGGCGATTGACCGTGATATGGATCTGGATATTGAAGTTTCATCTTCGGTATCTTGATTCATGATGTCTATGGTTTCCAGAATGACAAAGTATGCTTTGCCCTAGCGAGACGGTCTCGCGAGGATTGGGCGGGTGGGTTTGTGACAAGAATTGCGTCTTACTGGGCGCTGACGAAATGCTGCGATTGTTCAGTATCCACTGAACCGGAACATAAGGACTAAGAATTACCATGAATCGTCTGTCGATCACGCTGGGGGTATTGGTTGTGGTGCTTGAGGTGGTCTCGGCCACGCAAACGATTCGCCTTGGCGAGGCGCAGGACAAAACCCTTGCGGCGCTTGCCAAATTGGAAGCCACCCAAAAAGAGGCCAAACAGGCGGCCCACGCAGCGAAAGCAAGCGAATCAAAGGATGATTCCTGGGGCGGAAACTCGGCTTCGTGGGCAAGGTCGGCCCCCCGCGCGGCGGGACCGGGAACAGCGGACCCCGCCCAGGAGGCAGCGTCCGCCCAGGCCCGCGAGAAGGCCGCCGCCGCAAATGAAAAGGCAGCCATGGACCCCGCCCACGAGGCGGCGGACTTGGTACGTCGTGCCGCACAAATGTCCAAGTCCGGCAAACTTGATCAGGCGGCAGCCCTGCTTCAACAGAGCGTCAAAGCGGACCCAAGCAACACCGACGCGTGGCGCAACCTGGCGGCAGTGCAGCGCGAGATGGGAAACACCAAGAGCGAACTGCAAACCTACCAGCAATGGATGAACGCGCAGCCGGAGGACAGCCAGTCGCGCCTCCTGGCTGCACAGGCCTATGCGCGCAACAATATGGATGGACAGGCATTGCAGTGCATGTCCCAGTTTGAGTCCATGACCGGCAACGATCCACAGGCCAGCGGCCAGGCCGCGCAAGTCTACAAGCAGCTCAACATGTCCCAGCAGGAGGGGGAGGCATTGCGGCGCGCGGCGGTTGGCTCGCCGAATGCCATCCAGGCGCACCAGGAACTTGGCGATTACTACCAGCGCCAGGGACAGTCCCAAGAGGCGCTGTCCGAGTATCAGGCGGCGCTGCAGATCGTTCCGACCGACACCAAGGCCATGGTCCAGATGGGGAACACCTACATGCAGATGGGGCAGACGGACTTGGCGCAGAGCCAGTTTTCGGCTGCCGTGGCGGCCAACCCCAACAACGTCGAGGCGCTCATGCGTCTGGCCGAAGTCCAGCGACAGACTGGCGACCTCCAGAATGCCCTGACCACGTATCAGCAGGTCACCACTTTGGCGGGAATGTCCCGGGACGGCATCAATGCCAACCGAAACATACAGTTCATCACCCAGGAACTCACAAAGCCGGTGAAACCCGTTCCTACCCCGAAGCCGAAGTGAGCGCGAACGGACATTGACTTCCTTGTCCGCCCCCCGCGGTCTTTCGCGGTCAACGGCGTTACTTCAAACGTTCATTTGAAACCGGGAAAGGTACAATCCTTGCTCCGTTTCCACGCATTGGAACAGACCGGAATGACCGTGGCGGCAATGTCGGGCACGGATGACGGAGACTGTTCTTCGCGACCTGAGGCGGAGGAATCACGAAGAACCTTCTTGCGCAATTGCGGCATTGAACCCTCACGGCTGGCTCGCGCGAGACAGGTTCACGGCACCGTCATCCACCCCGTCGATAAGAATTACCTGAGGATTTCTCCTGAAAATGTCGTCGGCAGTTGGCCACCGGGGGACGGACTTGTCACCAACATTCCGGGCATCGCCCTTGGCATAAGTGTGGCAGACTGCGTTCCGCTGTGGATTGTTGACCCGGTTCGCCTTGCGATCGGCCTGTTTCATGCAGGGCGGGACGGTACCGTGGCAGGAATTGCCGCAGTCGGCGTGCTGGCGATGACGGAAAAGTATGGCTGTCTGCCGGGGGATCTGGTTTGTATTATCGGTCCGTCGGTCGGCCCCTGTTGCTATGAGCTTTCCGCCGACATGGCCGGGGAATTGAGCGCGTTGGGCTTCCCTGTTTCAGGAAGAAATCTTGATCTTTGGGAGACCAATCGTCGTCAATTGGTACAATGTGGAATTGTTGCCGAGCATATTACTGTCACGCAAATCTGTACTTTATGCGGGACAGGTTTCCACAGTTACCGGAAGTCGGGTACCGCAAAGCGCAATCTTGCTGTGGGAATGATATAGGGGTAGAAGCATTCGCGCAAAATGCTTTTACGACGAATTATGAGCCAAGCGGGACCGGGACCATACAAACAACCAACGTCTTTATTTTCGGGCAGAAACGCGCACAACCCGCCTCTTGAGACGATGAATAACCTGAGTTTTCTGCGGAAATTGTTGACCGCTTACTGGGGGAAGTTGCGCACTGGCGCGGGGTTGTGCTAGTATCACGGCTGTAACAATGTGCCCGTGCGAAAAAGTGGGTTTTCGCCCACTTTTTTTATTGTAAGTCCGGTCTTCGGGACCGGAACATGGAGCGTTTTATTTGACGGTAGACGAGATTATACGCACTGCTTGGGCAGTGTTCGACCCTGAACTGAGAGAACAGGGGTACGAACTGGTCGAAGTCGAATATGGCCGGCAGGATGGTGTCATGATTTTGCGGGTCTACGTGGACAAGGCGTCCGGTGGAATAACGCTGGACGACTGCACGGCGGTGTCGCAGTTGCTCAGTCCGGTGCTTGACGTGCGGGACTTTATTGGCGCTGAATACATGCTTGAGGTTTCCTCTCCGGGCTTCGAACGTCCGTTGCGGAAGCCGGAGCATTTTTTGCGTTTTGTGGGAGAACCGGTAAAAGTGGTGACGCACGCCCTGGTGGGCGGACGCAGCCGTTTTTCCGGCATGCTTAGAGGATTCGAGGACGGTTTGGTCCTTCTGGAAGTGGATGGAGAGACCGTTTCGATCCATATTGAGAACTTGAAAAAAGCGAGACTGAACCGCTAGCGATAGAAAGCGGAGGATACAGCCTTGGCCGACGATCTAAAACTTGCCCTTGAGCAGATAGAGAAGCTTAAAAGTGTTGACCGCGAGACCCTTCTCGAGGCCATCCGCGGCGCCATAGAAACGGCCGCGCGAAAGAGCATCACCCGCTCCTCGAATATCGCGGTGGAGGTGGACCCGCACTCGCTGGCCTTCAACGTGTATGAAATCAGGATGGTGACGGAACATGTCAAGGATCCCACCGCGGAGATATCCCTTGAGGATGCGCTCGCGCTGAATGCGGACGTGGTGGTGGGGAACCGTCTCAAACTTCCCGCGGAGCCCAGGGATTTCGGGCGGATAGCCGCACAGACAGCGCGCCAGGTCATCATTCAAAAGCTGAAGGACGCGGAGCGGGACCGGATCTACGGGGAATTCAAGGAGCGCGAGGGCGATCTTGTGACTGGGACCGTGAAGCGCATCATGAGCAACAGCATCATCGTTAGCATCGGCCAGGTTGATGCGATCGTGATGCCGAGCGAACAGTCGCCCCGCGAAAAATACAAGGTCGGCGACCGCATCCGCGCCCAGGTTGTCAAGGTTGAGAAGCTGCCCAAGGGCACGTCGGTGAAGCTTTCCCGGACCTCGGTGGACCTCGTCCGCAGCCTTTTTGAAATGGAAGTGCCC
>CAIXUF010001134.1 GCA_903922535.1 Candidatus Hydrogenedentota bacterium | reverse complement strand
ATTCCCTTCCTTGGTGGGATGTGACAATCAAGCCAAAACTGGTACATTAGAAAGTGCATGTCCCCTTACTGTTTTGTGTAAGTCCAAATTTCACAACATCTTGTCTTTGACATTGGAGAATTTTCTGGTAAAATAGGAATGATTACTGTTAAATTCCGGTATTTACCCCGTTGATGACAAGGTGCGGTGTTTGTTATGATTTCGCACTCTTGCGATCGGGGTGATTTTGTGTTTCCCCAAGCTCGCGAGGCAGATGGAACAAGGTGCTTTTATGGAAGTGACTCCTGTCGGCGGTGAAATGTTCGCCGGAACCTCCATTGAAAAATGCTACCAATGCGGCAAGTGTACGGCTGGGTGTCCTCTGGCGGACCAGATGGACGTCACGCCGAACCAGTTGTTCCGCCTGGTGCAGTTGGGCGAGGTGGAAAAGGCCGCGCGGTGTGGAGCGATCTGGATGTGTGTGTCCTGCTTCACCTGCACCGGCCGCTGTCCGCAGTCCGTGGAGTGCGTCGAGATTATTGACGCGCTGCGCGAGTATGCCGCCGAGCACGGCTGTGCGCCGCCCGACCTCCAGCGCGTCATTCTCTTTCAAAAGGCGTTCCTGGACAATATCCGCCGCAATGGCCGGATCAACGAAGTGGAGTTGATCGGCGAGTTCAAGACGCGCGGATTCCTCAAGGATCTGAGCCTGCCCTTCCTGATGAAGGACGCCCTGCTGGCCCCCAAACTGATGCAGCGCGGCAAGTTTCACCTGACGGGGGAGAAGGCGAAGGACCGTGATCTGGTGCAGCGCATCTTTGCGCGCTGTGCTGAGAAGGAAGCGTCGGCCGTCACCGCAGGGGGGGCACACTAATGACCCGCATTGGCTATTATCCCGGTTGCGCCCTGCACGGGTCGTCAAACGATTTCGAAGCCTCGGTGCGCGCCTGCATGAAAGCGCTCCAGGTGGAGTTGGGCGAACTGAACGACTGGATTTGCTGCGGCGCCACTGCGGCCCATTCCATCAACCACAAGTTGTCGCTGGCCCTGCCGGGGCGCAACCTCGGCATTGCGGAACGGGACGGCTACACCGATCTGTTTGCACCCTGTCCCATGTGCTCCATGGAACTCATCAAAACGAAGAAGGCCCTGTGCGAGAGCGCGGCGCTTCGGGCCGAGATTTCGGGCATCGTGGAGACGCCGGTCACCGGCGCCACGGAGGTGATCAACCTCATCCAGATATTCCAGCGCATTGGCCTGGAGCGTATCCAGGCGGCCGTCAAAAAGCCGCTCGAAAGCATTTCGGCCGCATGTTATTACGGCTGCCTGCTCACCCGTCCGCCGCGGACCGTCGAATTTGACGATGCGGAAAAGCCACGCTCGATGGAAACGATACTGGCCGCGCTGGGCGCCAAGTCAGTCGAATGGAATTTCGCCACCGAATGCTGCGGCGCGGGCATGACCATGTCGCGCGAAGAGACCGTGCTGGACCTGTCGAACAAGATTGTCAGCAACGCCAAGGCGCACGGGGCCAACTGCCTCGTGGTGGCCTGTCCCATGTGCCACGTCAACCTGGACATGAAACAGGGGGCGGTGGAGCAGGCCCACGGCGTCAAGCTCGACATGCCGGTGTATTACCTTTCCGACCTGGTGGGCCT
>CAIXUF010001133.1 GCA_903922535.1 Candidatus Hydrogenedentota bacterium | reverse complement strand
GAGGCGGGAATCGTCCAGGAAAGTTGTCCGTCCGAGGCCAGGGCTTTGCCGAGCCACGCGGTGTCCGCACCATTGTCGCTCAGCAGGACGGCCACATAGCCGGTCACGCCAACCTGGTTCCACGTGATGGTCTGCGTGTCGCGCAGCCGCCAGGTCTCGCTGCCGTTCGGCGAGGTGACCGTAAGGCTCACGCACGGGCCGCTGGCCACCACCAGGTTCACCGCGCCGCCGAACAGGGCCATGCCGACCGACGGCGTCTGACTGATCACGTTGCCTGCAGCAACCGTGTCGCTGCACTCCGTCGCGACCGAGCCGACCGTCAGGCCGGCGGCAAGCACCACGGCCTGCGCCGCGGACTGCGCCGAGCCGGTCACATTGGGCACCGGCACTTCGCACAGGCCCGGCAGCACGGTGAACGTCGCGTTGCAGGTGGCGAAGTTGCCCGCGTCATCGGTCACCGTGAGGGTCACGGTGGTGTCGCCCCTGCCAACGGTGGTGCCCGCCACCGGCGACTGGGTCACGGTCGGGCTGGGATCGTAGTTGTCTGTTGCGACGACGCCTGCTGTGAAGTCGGGCATGATGGCCTGGCAGGAGGCATCGGCCGGAACCGTTGCATCTGCGGCGCAGGCGGTGATCACCGGCGGGGTCGTGTCTGCCTCCACCGCCGTCATCTCATAGGCGCCCATGTCGACACCCGCGCCCTGGGGCCGCGCAATTCCCAGGATGTCCGTGGCGGGCGCGCCGTCCGCTGTGCCTGTGTCAATGCAGGGGGAACCCGCCCGAAGCCGCAGATTGCCGTTGTTGGCGTCAACGAAGAGCGGGTCTGTGCCGATGTTACCCGTACCTGCGTGGCTGCCCTGAACACACGAATAGGCAACCGTGTCGTTCCCGCTAAAAAGGCAAAAGTCCGCAGGTTGGTTCATCCAGTAGATGCAGTTAGTGACCGCCTGACTTGAAGCGTCACTTGAACTTCCCCCGCCGTGCCAATCAGCGTGATTGTTCCACAGCGTGCAGTTAATGAGGGACACCGTGCTGTTCTGGTTGTTGATGCCTCCCCCGCCTTTGGCCCTGTTGTCGTAAAAGACACAGTTCGTAATTGTCGCGTTGCTCATCCAATTCTGAATTCCTCCGCCATAGCAATCGACACTCTTGGTGCATATGTTGGATACAAACTGACAGTCGTTTGCTGTTACAGTCGAGCTGTTCAGATTGGATAGTCCAGCCCCGTTTACCAATGAAGTGTTGGCGCGAAATTCGCAGGCGTGAAAACCGGCATCCGATGCGTTTACGGCCACGCCGCCACCGTCACCGAGTCCTGCAACGTTAGAACGAAAGACACATGAATAGAACTCCACCTTGGAACTGATTAGACATACGCCCCCTCCCCACTCTCCATAGTTGCGCTCCACAGTACAGTTCGAGACACGGCTTGCCCCCGCGGCGTTCGCATAATACATCCCCCCTCCGGAGGTTGCCGTGCCTTGCGTTACAGTGAATCCGTCGATCATGGATCCGTCCGCGCCGCTCACACACCGCCGTGCATTCTCGCCATCAACCGCGGTAACATGTGCCGACCAGTCGCGCAGGTTTTCCGTGGTCTCCGTGCCCACAAATCCGCCATAAAGACTGACACCGGGTTTCATCGTCACCACCGGGTCAATGGTGGAAATGTAGGTGCCCGCGGCAACCCACACCTCACCGCCGCCGTTGTTGGCGGCCGCGTCGACGGCGGACTGGATGTCCCGGAACGCCGTGGGCCAAGTCGTGCCGTCCCAGGGTCCGGCGGTGTTTTTCGCATCAACATGGAAAGTCGTGAATTCCACAACGTTGACGGTTTGCTTAACCTCGGCTGCGCTGTTTCCGTTGCCGTCATTTACATTGTAGGTTATGACATAGGTGCCGAGCACGGCGGTATTTACCGTGTCTCCGCCGACCACAATGGCGCCCGTCAGGTCCCCCGCGCAGGCGTCCGTTGCTGTCGCGCCGCCGTCTGTGTAGGATGCTCCCATCACGATCTGGACATAAGCGGCGCCCGACAGCGTGATTGTTGGCGGGGTCGTGTCCGCAACTGTCAGCACGGTCGTGCAGGTGGCGAAGTTGCCCGCGTCATCGGTCACGGTCAGGGTCACGGTGGTGTCGCCCCTGCCAACGGTGGTGCCCGCCACCGGCGACTGTGTCACGGTTGGACTGGGATCATAGTCGTCTGTCGCGACCACGTCGACCGTGAAGTCGGGCACCGCCGCCTGGCAGGCGCTGTCCGCGGAGACGATGCGGTTTGGCGCGCAGGTGATGATGACCGGCGGGGTGGTGTCCGTCGGGGGGACGACGGTCAGCGTGGCGCGCTCGGATTCAACCATGCAGGAAAGACTGTCCGTGACCCGGCAGAAGTAGGCGCCGGAGTTTTCCAAAGCGGCATTGGTTATGGGCAGTTCGGGGTTTACCGCGCCGGGTATGGCCACGGCTGCGCCGCCGGTCTCCCTGTACCATTGGAAGCTCAGTGGCGGAACCCCGTCCTCCGCCTGCACGGTCAGCTCACAGGCGTCGCCCAGGGTTACTGTCGCGTCGGCGGGCTGCGCAGTGATCCGCGGACACGGGGCTTGTTTGTACTCGAACGCATTGTAAAGCGTGCCGGTTTGCCCGTCGGGGTTTATCACCGTGAGGTCCACGATGCCGGCGTCGTGCGGGGGCGTGGTGCAGGTGATGTAGGGGGTGCCGGATGCCGGATCGTGCACGAGCACCTCGGCGGCGTCCACGCCGCCGAGGGTTACCCGGGTTGTGCCGACGGGGATGAAGCCGGCGCCGTTGACGGTCAACTCGGCACCGCCGACGGACCATCCCTCCACCGGGGACAGGGAGAGCGGCGCTGGGGTCATGTTGGGGATGACGGAGGCGTCGAGCTGGGCGGCAATGGTCACGGCCGCACCGAGCGTGTTGAAGTAGCCGTATTCCTGCCGGTTGGTGTATCCGTCGCCGTCGGCGTCGCCTTCGGGACCGAGTATGGCGGCGAAGCCGGCTGTGTGGAGTGCGACTCCGTCCAGCGGGATCTGAAGACCGATGCGCGCCCATGCGCCAAGGAGCGCGTCGAGCGCGTCGAGACTTTGGGCGTCGCCTTCCGTGGCGTACCCGGCGAGCGTCATGGCCAAACTTGCGGGATACCAGGGGGCCAGGGAGGGAACCATGGAACGCACATCCATCGTGGTGCCGCCGTTCGAAATGTTTGCCAATCCGGTCGTTATCACCACCTTGAAGTAGTTGAAGTTGGCCTTGAACGTGTCCAGGACCTGTTCGTTCGTGATTCCCCCGGTCGTCGCGGAATTCAGGGTGTATGTGTTGTTCAACACGGCGGCCAGCAGTCCCAGTTCATACTCGCCGTCGGGGATGCCGTTGGGCGTCAGCGGGAACTGGCCGGGCGCGGGGGCCGGATTGACCGGGCCGTTGATGTCGGTGGAGCACATGAACAACGTCTGGTAGGCCAGGATGTCCGTGGAGAATGTCGCCAATGCGCCCAGTGAGCAGGACACGGTGTCGTAGGCGGCGCAGAAGTCCCAGGCGCCCGGCGCGGGCCAGCTTGTGACGGGGTTGTCGTAGTCCGGCAGCACGCTGAAGATCGGAATGGATCCGGCCGTGGTGGCGGTGGACGGCGCGCCGTAGGGTGTTGTGAGGGTGCTGAACGAGCCGCCGGAGTAGTTCGCGCAGGACGTTGCGTCGCTCAATGGCGCATGCGGCACTCCGGGGATATACGGCAGCGGCGTGCCCTCGACGAACAGCGCGGTGACGGAAAGGTCCGCCATGACATTCTTGTCCTGCCGGGTTGGGGTGGCCAGACCGTCGGTCCATCGGACGAAGCGCCAGCCGTTTTCCGGCACGGCGGTAACCGCGGTGCCGTTTGCGCCCTCGTTCACGATCTGGATTGCAGTGCCGTCGATAGTTCCGTGCGCCGCGGCGTTGTAGGTCAGGGTATGCACGACGCTGAAGAGCGCCCACACGGTGAGGTCACTTGTCACCTCCGTGTCGGTGCGGGGGTTCTGGGTGGAGCCGTCGCTCCACTGGACAAAGCGGCAGCCGGGATCGGGCACGGCCTCGACGGGCGTGCCGCTGTTGGGATATTGCACCCGCTGTGATGTGTCGCCGTTGAGTGTGCCGTGCTGCCACACCAGATAGGTCAAGGTGTAGGTCTCGTTGGAGAAGTTCGCGGTGACGGTTCTGCCTGCGTCCATGTGAATGCCGAAAACCGGGGACAGGCCGAAGGCATCGCCGGACCAGCCGTCAAAGCGACGGCCGGGTGTCGGGAAGGCAAACAGCGCAACGCTGTCTCCCAAAACGACGGCATGGGCGCCTTCGGACGGCACGGTGCTGCCGTAGCCGGACGGGGCAACCTGCATGGTGAGGGGGATGATGTTTTCCGGCGCAACGGCGCCCTCGTAGGCGCCCATGTCGACGCCCGCGCCCTGGGGACGGAGTGTGCCGCGGATATCCACGGCGGGAGCGCCCGCTGAAGTGCCCGTGTCAATGCATGGGGAACCGGCGGTGAGCGCCAGGCTGCCGCCGCTGGGATCCACAAAGAGCGGGTCCGCGTCCAGATTACCCGTGCCGGGATATCCGCCCTGGACATCGCAATGGGTTGCCGCAAGACTCATGTATTCGTCCAGCAGCGGCGCGGTGTTGCCCCAGACGATGCAGTTGCGCATTTGCGCCTGCACGGGCGTGTTCTGTGCGGAGAGCATTCCGCGTGACCCTGAGTTTCCGGTGAAGGTGCAATTGGTGAACACCGGCGTGAACCGGCCATTGTACGTTTCGGTATAAAGTGTGCTGTGCGTCTGCCCTGAAAAGGTGCTGTTCTTCACGTCCAGAGAAGAATCGCCATTCAGTGTGAAGTTCTCCAGCGCATATTCGTTCGATGCAAACACGCAACGGGTAACGGTTGAGCGGTTGCCGCCGTCGAGGGAGACGGACATGATCCCGACGTAGTTGTCGGCAAACAGACAGTCATCTGCCCGGACTTCAGACGAAGTCCAGTCCCACGATCCATTCACAATTGCCGCGCTGCCCGCATTTCCAACAAACGCGCATCCGGAGACAAGCGGGCTGGCAGGGACTCCATAGCCATAATTGTATTCGGTCAAGTTTGCAACAACGCCCCCATAACAACTGTTGCCGGTAAAGATGCAGTTGGCAATGGTTGGCGAGACCTGGGAATTGTCCACGGCAACGGCATGGTACATATCCACCACTCCTGGCTCGGAGAACCAGGCAAGGAAAGACATCCAGACGCTTCCCTGGTTTTTCAGCGGACCGCTGCCTCTTGTAATGGTGAAGCCGTCCAGCCGGGCATTGTCCGCGCCCCACACGCACGCGCTTTGGTTCAGGCCGTCAATCGTGGTGACATGCGCGCGAATGTCGCGCTGGTCGCGATCGGTCTCCACGCCGGCAAAACCGCCGTACAGGTCGCACCCGGGCATCATGTTCACGACCACTCTGCCATAGTAGGGCGGCGGGGCGGCAGCGGCGGTGTAGACGCCCCCGGCGACCCACAGCTCGCCTGTCTGGCCGGATGCGGCGACGGCATCAACGCCCGCCTGAATGGAGGAAAAGGCTGTTGCCCAGGTGATCCCATCCTCGACGCCGGACGTGTTGCGGGCATCCACCCGAAACACCAAGGCCCCCGGAGCGCGCCGCATGTTCGCCGTCACAGTCTTGTTGCCGTCCATGACTATGCTGGCGTTGCGGGCTGTGCCGGAGATGTCACCGCTCCAGCCTGCAAAGGATAGTCCGTCCCGGGGGATGGCGAACAGGGGAACCGTCTCGCCGCGCACAAAGGAATGGATTCCCTCCGCCGGCGTGGTCGTACCGCCGCCTGCCGGTGAAACCTGCAATGTCAGCGTGACGATGTCGCCCGGATCGGTGGTCCCTTCATAGGCGCCCATGTCCACACCCGCGCCCTGGGGCCGTGTTGTGCCCAAGATGTCGGTGGCAGGCGCGCCCACGGAGGTTCCGGTGTCAAGACACGGGGAGCCCGGCTGAAGCCTCAGAATTCCATCTTCGGGGAGAACAAACAAGGGATCCGCGTCGATGTTGCCCGGACCGGGATATCCGCCCTGGATGTCGCAATAGGAGGCCGTTACCGTCAGGCTGCCGTTTCCTCCAACCAGCGGCGCGGTGTTGTCCCAGACAATGCAGTTGCGCAGTTCAGCCCGGGAGGGCGCACTGCTTTGCGCGTAGAGGATAGCCCGCCACCCCGTGTTTTCCGCAAAGGTGCAGTTGGTGAAGACCGGCGTCATGGAGGCAATGTTGCCCCAACCATCACAGCGAAGGGTGTAACCCGCCTGCTGCGAGAACACGCTGTTCTCCACGCGCGCCGCGCAGGCGCCCCCATTCAGCGTGTATTCGCTCAGCGCCACGCCGTTCGACACAAATCTGCATCGCGAGATGATTGGACTGCTTTCACCGCCGAATGCAAAGTCAAGAATTGCACAGGAATTGCCGGTGAAGGAACAGCCGTCAATCCGGGCCCTGGCCACAAGCCCTCCCTGCGCGGCGTTGTCAATGGCCGTGCCGTCACCGGTGTTTTCCGTGAAGGCGCATCCCGTGATCAACGGACTGGACTGGCTCCCGTTTTCTGTCACATTGGCGACGGCAAAATAGGTGCTGTTGCCCGTTATCGCGCAGTTGGCCATGATCGGGGAAACGCCCGAGTTGTCCACGGCAACCATGTGCATGGGATCGCCGGCGCCAAACGCCTGGATTAGGGGGATCCAGGAACTCGCCGCCCCCAGACGCAGCGGACCATTGCCGCCGGTGACGGTGAAGCCGTCGAGCCGCGCATTGTCCGCGCCGTACACGCAGGCGTTTGTGCTCTGGCCGTCAATGGTGGTGATGTGCACACGGACATCGCGCTGGTCGCGCTGTTCTTCCACGCCGGCAAAGCCGCCGTAGAGGTCGCAGAAGGGCGCCATGACTACGACCACCGAATCAGGCGCGGTGGCGGTGTAGACGCCTTCGGCCACCCACAGTTCGCCCGTCTGGCCCGATGCGGCGACGGCGTTGATGCCGGCCTGGATGGTGGAGAACGCCGTTGCCCAGGTGGTTCCATCCTCAATGCCGGCGCTGTTGTCCGCGTCAACACGGACAATGCGTTCTCCGGAATTCCGGTAGGTGAACGCGGCGGGAAGGGTTCCCGAAGCGCCGTACATGTTAACGACCGTCACATCCACCACGCCTGGGGCATGGGGCGGGGACACTGCGTATAGCGCGCCCCCAAATGTGGTTGTATCCGTCGCCTCGACACCGTCGAACAATACACGCATCCCGGATGACGAGAACGCGTCGCCGGCAATGGCGACAGCCGTGCCCCCGTTTGTGGTTCCGGAGTCGGGATTGATGCCCGTGGGATGCGGAATCGGAAGCAGGAACTCAAATCAGCCTAGGAGCACACCCGACTGGCCGTCCGGACTAACCACCGTGACATCCACGATGCCCGGCGCATGGGCGGGTGCCACACAAGACAGCGCGGTATGACCGTACACATAGACCCAATCCACGTCCACCCCATCGAAGAGCACGCGCGTGCCGGGGGTGTTTACCCAGAAGTCGGCGCCGTAGACGATGACCCAGCCGCCTTCGGGATTGCTGTTTGGTGGGTCCACACCGATCACGGTCGGACTTGGCGCGCCCGCCGTGACGGCCTGCGCCGTGGTGGTGCTTTGGCCCAGGAAGTTGCCCGTGGTCAGGGTTATCGTGTAGGTGCCGGGCCCGTCATAGACATGGACGGGGTTCTGGAACGTGAAGTCCGGCGGCGTGTCGCGCTCGACAATGCCCGGCAGACGGTATTCACTGTTAATGTCGTTCCAATCCCCCTGCCCTGTCCAATTGATTTGCCCATAGTTTTCCGCGCCTCCGGCGTTGTTCGGTTCGCCCGGAGCCCAGAAACGGTAGTCCGAGGTCTCGCCGTCGGTCCACACCCAGGTCCCTTCCTGCGCCTCGTCCGTCAAGCCGATCCACAGTACGCCGTTCTGACGCGCGAACACCGAGAACAGCCACGAGTTTTCGCGCATGTCGTTGACGGTCGTCAGGTAGCCGCCCATGTCCTGGGCCGCCTGCCGGGCTTCATGCCAGGCAAGGTTGCCGTCGGTCAGTTTGTAATAGTGGCCCGTGAGCGGGCAGTACTCCCAGCCGGTTTCCGTCAGGCTTTGTCCGTCGCCGAAATCCCAGGTCTTCGAGGCGATGGGACAGGTTCCCGGATTTGACACGTCAGTGCAGGTGACCGACAACGGGACGGCATCGGAAGTCACGGAACAGGCCGCCACCGGCGGGTCGCCGTAGGTGAAACTTTGGGGAAGGGTGATTGAGGCGCCTCCGGGGTTGGTAACAACCACATCCACCACGCCGGCCGGATGCGGCGGCACACTGGAGGACAGGTAGTAGCCCCAGTACGAATCGTATTGGATTCCGACATTGTCGGCCGCAACACCGTCATAGGTGACCTGCCATTGCCCCGGTCCGGAAATGTCATACCCGGACCCCATGAAATTGCACGATCCGCCGCCGGTCTTGCCAAAGGGATAGTCGTAGCGGAGCACGGTGGGGGGAGTCGCCGCGAAGGTCGCCGTCACGGTCTTGCCGCCGTTAACAAAGATACTCGAAGCGGGGACAACGCTGGAAATATCGCCGCTCCAGCCAGTAAACAGCCATCCATAAGGCGCTTTGGCGAACAACGGCACGGTTTCTCCAAGAACAACAGAATGCACGCCTGCAGACGGCATGGTCGTGCCGCCACAGCCATCCGGGGACACCTGCACCGTGAGCGTGACAATGTTCCCCGGTTCCACTGCGCCCTCGTAGGCGCCCATGTCAACACCCGCACCCTGGGGACGTGTTACGCCGCGGATGTCCGTGGCGGGCGCGCCAGCCGCCGTGCCTGTGTCAATGCACGGGGAGCCCGCTCGAAGTTGCAGGCTGCCTCCGTCGGCATCCACAAACAGCGGGTCGGCGCCGATGTTTCCGATGCCGGGGTATCCCCAGAGCATGCAGGAATAGGCCACCACCGGCGCGCAATCCCCGTAGTTGAACATGGGCCAGCCCGTGTTTGGGCTGTTCCAAAGGATGCAGTTTGTCAGAAGTGGTGAACTATCATAATTGCAAATCTCCACTCCTTCGCCGCCGGTGGTCGAATTGTCCGTGAACGTGCAGTTAGTGAGCACCGGAGAGGAATAGTTGGAATTCAACATCCCGCCGCCGATATAGTAAGCCGAGTTACCCGTGAACGTGCAGTTTGTCATCGTCGGCGAAGAGTAAGCGTAGTTGCACATCCCGCCGCCCCAGCCGTCAACCGAGTTGTCGGTGAACGTACAGTTCGTCATCGTCGGCGAAGAGTAAGCGTAGTTGCACATCCCGCCGCCGCTATAGCCGTCGCTGGACGAGTAGTTTCCGGTGAATGCGCAGCTCACAACCACCGGGGAAGAAACGATGTTGCACATCCCGCCGCCGGTGCCGGCCGAGTTGGCGGTAAACGTACAGTTTGTCACCGTCGGCGAAGAGAGTTCGTTGTACAAGCCACCGCCATAGCCCGCATCTCCCCGGGTGACAGTGAAGCCGTCCAGCACCGCCGCATTGGCGCCAACCACACACCGTCGGACGTTTTGCCCGTCAATGACCGTAACGTTCGCCGACCAGTCGCGCTGGTCGCCCAGGGTCTCGGTGCCCGCAAACCCGCCGTAGAGACTCACCGCGGGCCGCATTGTAACCACGGGCACGCCCGTGGAATACTCGGGGCGATTGCTGTATGTGCCTGCGGCAACCCACACCTCGCCGCCGGTTGCCGAGGCCGCGTTCACCGCAGACTGGATGTCCTGGAACGCAGTGGCCCATGTTGCGCCGTCCCAGGGTCCGCCGCTGTTCCGCGCATCAACGCGATAGGACACCGCACCCTCGGCAAACTCTGCGGTGACGGAGATGTCCGCCATGACATTCGTGTCCTGGCGAACCACGCTGGTCACGCCGTCGCTCCACTGGACAAAGTGCCAGCTCATGTCCGCCACAGCGCCCACCATCGTGCCGTTTGTGCCATCGTCCACTGTCTGGAACGCCGCGCCGGAGACGGTTCCATGTTCCCCAGCCGCGTAGCTTAGTGTGTGGTACACCCTGAAAATGGCCGTTACTGAAAGGTCACCCGTCACATTCACATCGGTGCGCGGGTTCTGGGTGGAACCATCGCTCCAGTGGAAGAAGTGGAAGCCGGGGTCGGGCACGGCCTCCACGGGTGTGCCGCTGCCCTGATATTCCACCTGTTGCGGCGTGTCACCGCGAATCGTTCCGTGGTTTTCCGGCGTGTAGGCAAGCGTGTAGATTTGGTTCGAGAAGTTTGCCGTCACCGTCTTGTTGCCATCCATGACTATGCTGGTGTTTTGGGTTCCGGCGGTGATATCACCGCTCCACCCGGCAAACTGGCGGCCCTGCGACGATGTGGCGGACAGCGGCGCGGTCTCACCGCGGACATAGGAATGAACCCCTTCCAACGGCATGGTGGTGCCATAGGCTGCCGGGGAAACCTGTATGGTGAGCGTGACGATGTCCATCAGCGCAACGAATCCCTCGTAGGCGCCCATGTCGATGCCCGCCCCCTGCGGCCGTGTCACCCCGCGGATGTCCGTTGCAGGTGCGCCTTCCGCGGTGCCGGTATCAATGCACGGGGAACCTTCGCGAAGCTGCACGCACGCGCCGCCTGCATACACAAGCAGCGGGTCCGCGTTGATGTTGCCCGCGCCGTCGTATCCGCCCTGGACGCATGAGTAGTTCACCGTCGGGAAAGGTGAATCGCTGTATATTTCCCCGGCGCTGGATGCGGTGTCACCCCAAAGGATGCAGTTCAACAACACCGCGGAAGACGCGTAGTTGCACATCCCTCCTCCGCCGCCAAGTTCATTGGAGGTCTCGGCTGTGTTGCCTGTGAAAGAGCAATTCGTCACATTGAGGGTGGAATTGTAGTTCCCCATGCCACCGCCGCCGCCGGATCCGTTCCCCGTGTCCGTGGTGTTGCCCGAGAATGTGCAATTCGCCACTGTCGCGGTGGAATAGGCGTTGCACATCCCGCCGCCGCCGCCAAATCCATCGGTGGTCCTGGCGGTGTTGCCTGTGAACGCGCAGTTGATGACGGTAACGGAAGAATAGGCGCTTCCCAATCCGCCGCCGCCGCCGTCTCCACTTCCAGTGTCGGCGATGTTGCCCGTGAACGCGCAGTTTGTCATGGTGGCGGTGGAATTGTAGTTCCCCATCCCGCCGCCGCCATAGCCTTTGGCCGTGTTGTGCGTGAACACGCACGCTGTCAGCGTCGCGGAGGAATACTGGTCATTGCACATCCCGCCGCCGCCCAAACCGTTGGAAACGTTGTCCGTGAAGGTGCAGTTCGCCAGCACCGGTGAAGAATGGACGTTGTTGTACATCCCGCCGCTGTATTGCGCGGACGAATTGCCGACGAACGCGCAATCCGTCAGTGCCGGCGAAGAGGCAAAGTTGTACATCCCGCCGCCGCTGGAGGCCGAGTTGCCCGTGAACGTGCAGTCCGCCAGCGTGGCGGATGATAAGACGTTCCACATCCCGCCGCCGTTGGGGGCCGAGTTGTCCGTGAACGCGCAGTCCGTCAACGTCGGTGACGACCACCAGTTGCTCATCCCGCCACCGCTGGCGTCGGCCGAATTGCCAATGAACGCGCAACTCGCCACCACCGGGGAGGCAGAGTTGTTGTACATCCCGCCGCCATTGCTGCCGTTGGGTTCTTCGTGGGCCGAATTGCCGATGAATGCGCAATTTGCCACTGTCGGGGAGGCAGAGTTGTTGTACATCCCGGCGCCATAGCGGGCGTTTCCTCGGGTGACAGTGAAGCCGTCCAGCACCGCCGCATCAGCGCCAAGCACACACCGGCGCGTGTTCTCACCGTCAATGGCGGTGACATTCGCCGACCAGTCACGCGGTTCGCGGGCTGTCTCGGTGCCCGCAAACCCGCCATAGAGGCTCACGCCGGGCCGCATCGTTACCACGGTATCGCTTGTGGCAATGTTCTCGCCCTCGTTCTCGCCCTCGTTCTCACCTTCGCCTTCTCCGGCAGGAATGCCCATGGCAATGTACGTGCCCGCGGCAACCCACAGCTCGCCGCCGCCGCTGTTTGCGGCGGCATCCACGGCGGATTGGATGTCTTGGAACGCGGTGGCCCAGGTCACGCCGTCCCATGGCCCAGCGCTGTTCCGCGCGTCAACGCGATAGGACAACGCCCCCTCGGCAAACTCTGCCGTGACGGAGATGTCCGTCATGACATTTGTATCCTGGCGAACCACGCTGGTCACGCCGTCGCTCCACTGGACGAAGTGCCAGCCCATGTCCGCCACAGCACCCACGGCCGCGCCGTCTGTGCCCTCGTCCACTGTCTGGCATGTCAGGCCTGAGACAGTTCCGTGTTCCCCTGCCGCGTAGGTCAGTGTGTGGCGCACCCTGAAAATGGCCAGCAGCGAAAGGTCACCCGTCACATTCACATCCGTGCGCGGGTTCTGGGTGGAACCGTCGCTCCACTGGACGAAACGGCAACCGGGATCGGGCACGGCCTCCACGGGTGTGCCGTTACCCCCGTACTCAACTGTCTGCGGCGTGTCGCCGCGGATGGTTCCGTGGTTCTCCGCCGTGTAGGTCAATGTGTACGAGCGGGTCGAGAAGTTTGCCGTCACCGTCTTGTTGCCGTCCATGACTATGCTTGCCGCTGGAGCAGTACTCGAAATGTCGCCGGTCCAACCGTCAAACGAACGGCCGATGGACGGGGAGGCGAACAGCGGGGCGGTCTCGCCAAGGACGCAAGAATACGCGCCTTCCGGCGGTGATGTGGCACCGTAACCGGACGGAGACACCCGCACCGTGAGCGTGACAATGTTGCCCGGTTCCACGGCGCCCTCGTAGGCGCCCATGTCAACGCCCGCACCCTGGGGACGCGCCACGCCCCGAATGTCCGTGGAGGGCGCGCCCGCCGCCGTGCCGGCATCAACGCACGGAGAACCCGTCAGCAGTTTCAGGCAGCCCGTACCGGCGTCCACGAACATCGGGTCCGCGTCGATGTTGCCCATACCTGTGCACCCCCCCTGGAGGCACGAATACGTCACAGACGATGTGTAAGACGGATCGTAATCGTACATTTCCGCCCCGGGCGATGCGGTATCGCCCCACAGGATGCAGTTTGTCATCGTCACTGAAGCGGAGAAGTTGAGTATGGCACCACCACCAATAAGGTTGGCCGTGTTACCCGTGAACGTGCAGTTCATCAACGTCGCGGAAGAAAGGTAGTTGCACATCCCGCCGCCGGCATAGACGGCTGAGTTGCCTGAGAACACGCAGTTTGTCACCGTGGGGGCGGAGGCATTGTAGTTGCACATTCCGCCTGCGAGACTGCTGGCCGCGCTGGCTGTGAATATGCAGTTCATCACGGTCGGGGAGGCGGAATCGTTGTACATTCCGCCGCCCACGTCCGCAGAACCCCGGCTGACGGTAAAGCCGTCGAAGACAGCCTCATTGGCGCCCACCACGCATCTGCGCGCGTTCTCGCCGTCAATGACGGTGCCGTTCGCCGACCAGTTGCGCTGGTCAAGGGCTGTCTCCGCGCCTGCAAACCCGCCATAGAGGCTCACGCCAGGCTGCATTGTAACCACGGGATCACTCGCGGAAACGTAGTCGCCCGCGGCAACCCACACATCACCGCCGCCGTTGTTTGCGGCGGCATTCACGGCGGATTGAATGTCCCGGAACGCAGTGGCCCAGGAATTGCCGTCCCAGGGTCCGGCAGTGTTTTGGGCATTAACCCGGTAAGCCATGGAATGCGCAACGATTACAATGCGCGTGACTTCCTTGGCGCTGTTGCCGTTGCCGTCATCCACGTTGTAGCGCACGTTGTACGTGCCGGGAACCGCTGTGTTTACTGTGTCGCCACCGACCACAATGCCGCCCGTCAGGTCGCCCATGCAGGCATCCGCCGCCGTTGCGCCGGCGTCGGTGCAAGACGCGTGGCATTCCACCCTGACCGGGTTGGCGCCCAGCAGCGTGATGACCGGCGCGGTCGTGTCCACGACGTGGATTGTGCGCGTGGCTTGGGCGGTGTTTTTCGCGAAGTCGCTGACGGTGTACGTTATTGTGCTGGTGCCGGGCGCCGCGGTGTTCACGCTTCCGGTCCGCACGATGAGGGACGTCAGGCTGCCGGTGCAGGAATCGTTGGCGGTCGCGCCGAGTTCGGTGTACGCGCCGCCGCACTCTATAGTCAGCGAGTCCGAACCGTTCAAAGTGACGGTCGGCGGCGTTGTGTCAGGTGCCACCGCCACGGTGCGTTGCGCCTGTGCGGCCGTGAAACCGTCGCTGTCAGTCACGTCAAACTTGACGGTGTACACGCCGGGCATGTTGAAGGGCAGCGGCCAGTCGCCGGAGACCGTGATCCTGCCGGTGATGTCCCCGTCCTCGGGGTCCGTGGCCGAAACGCCTGCCATCAATTCGGTTTCCGTAAAGGCCTGGCGGCACTCTGTGTCGAGCGAGGCCGGGGTTACGGTGATCGTCGGCGAGTACACCACCGTCACCGCGGGGGTGCCTGCAAGGCTTGGCAGCGCCATGGTCCAGTCCTGACCCGCCTTGATCGTGCCGGCCGCCTGGCCCTGGCCGTCGAGAAGGCGCGCGGGACTGACGGTCCCGGCCACGGTCGTTTTCACGCCGACACCGGTCATGTAAGCGGGGCCGGTGTTTCGGACAACCACCTGCGCAAAGCCGGAGAAGTTCCTGGATGCGTCGTTCAGGACTTTGCTCTTTACCGCGCCGCTTCCGCCGGTCACGGCGGCGAAGTCGGTCTTGTTCCAATAGTTGGGCCGGAGCCAGCCGCACACCGCAGCCGGGTAATGCAGATCTCCCGCAGGCGACCCAAGTTCGCCCACGACGGGCGTGTCGACCTGCTGTCCGCCCAGCATCACATAGGGATTGGGGCGCTGCAGGACGGAGTTGTTGGTTGCGCATCCCCAAACACAGCGGGCACCGGTGCCGTTGGGCTTGTTGGTGTTGTTGTACGCATAGTTGGTGTTGTTGGCAACGAAGGTGAGCATGCCTTTCTGGGTGGGGTCAGCGGTGCCGGGACCGTTTAGGGCGAGAATGCCGCCGCCAGCGGAAGCCATCGCCCGGACCATGGTGCCCTGCAACTTGAGCGTTCCGGGGACGCCTGCGCCGCCTGCGCCGCCGCCGCCGCCGTGGCCGCCGCTGCTGCCGCTGCCACCGTTGCCGCCTGCGCCGGACTTGCCGCCCGACCCGCCTGCACCGCCGATGGTGCCGTTGCTGGATGCGGCGGCCCCGCCTGAAGCACCAGAAAGCAGCACTGTGTTGCCTGTGGTCCCGGCCGAGCCGGCCGTGCCGGCCGTGCCGGCCGTGCTTGCCGCGTCCGGCGCGCCCGCGGAAATGTTCACCGTACTCTTGAGGAAATTGACGCCAACCGCGCCAAGGATCACGCAACCGCCGCCTGGGGCGCCATTTTGCCCACTGCCGCCTGCACCGCCCGCGCCGCCGTTGCCGCCGTTGCCGCCGTGGCCCGCGGCAACGGTTGTGCTGGCGGTCGCGCCGACACCGCCCGCGGGCGCTGTTGGCCAAGTCGGATAGGCGGGGTAGCCGGTGCTTGATGAGTTCCACAAGGCTGTGCCGGCAATGCCCGCAACAGGATTGTTGTCACAACCGCCGCCGCCGCCGCCGCTGCCGCCGCAGGAACTCCCGCTGTAATAATTAGCGCTAAGAAGGCTGCCCGCCAGTTGGCCATGAGCGCTGCCGCCGCCACCCCCACCGCCGCCACCGCCGCCGCCGCCGCCGCCGCCGCCGCCGCCACCACCACCACCACCACCGCCACCGCCACCACCACCACCACCGGGACCGGCAAGCAGCGTCAGCTTGCTGACCGCCGCCGCGGCAGTGTGGCTGTAGGCAGCGGCTCCGCCGGCACCGCCCGTTGATCCAATATTGCCGTTGGCCAGAACGTTGCCCGCCGGGGCTCCGGCAGAACCGTCGCCGGCGTTACTGCCCGATCCGGGGGTAAGCCCAACATCGGCGCACGCGCCGCCTGAGCCGCCGCCGCCGCCGCCGTAGGTGCTGCCGCCGCCGCCGCCCGACGTGCCTGCCGCCGCCGCGCCACCCATTCCGCCGTCGGCGACATTCAGGCCGGCCGTCCCGCCGGTGCCGGGCATGCTGGTTTGATCGTTAAAGCCGTTTGTGCCGGCCGTTCCCGCAGTTCCGGAAGCGCCCGCGGTGCCGTTGGCCCCGTCGGTTCCAGAAACACCCAGGCCGCCCTGCATTCCGAAGCTGAGGGGATCGGTGCCCGACGTCAGACCGGTTGCACCCATTCCGCCATCGCCGCCGCAGCCGACCCGCCCGCCAACACCGCCGGCACCGGCTGCGCCGCCGGCACCGCCCACGCCTTTGACGCCATTCGCGCCGCCGCCTAGCCTGCCGGCGGGCACAATGAGGGGAACGCCCCAAACCATGTCGCCCGCGGAGAGAATGGAGAGGGGCCGGTTGCCGGCAACCGTGACCGTGGCGCCCGTCACATTCACGTCCAGGAAACGGAAGACGGCGACGCCGGAACCCACGCCTGCCGCGCCGACCTCGCCAATGTATGCCCCGGGAGCGCCGGAAACGGTCATGGTCAGCGCGTCCGTGTCAATGCTGATGGACTCGCCGGCGTTGGCAACCAGCGTCCTGTCCTGATGGCCCAGGCCCGCATAGGGGTCGTACACATCGGTCGAGAAGCTCGTGATTGTGACGCGCATTGCCGTCGTGTCGACGCTGTTGCCCCAGACATCGGAACTGATGCGGCAGAAATACTGTCCCGAATCCGCAGGGGTGGCACCGCCCGGACTCATTGGATCCTCCGGGACGTTCAGAAGACCGTCAGCGGACGGGGCGCCGAACGGCTCAAAGTACGTGTCCGTGTCCGTCTTGCGGTACCACTGGTAGATCAGCGCCGAGTTGTCGGCAATCACCGCCAGGGCGGGATATTGATCCTGATACCCGCTTCCCTCCACCAACTGCAACTGCGCAGGCGGATTCTGCGCGACGGCAATCTTGGGCACGGCAAGGACTTGGATGGCGTCGGACCAGACAGACAGCGCGCCGCCGGCGCCAAGCACTCTGACCCGGTGCCAGGTAACCCCGTAGGGCAGATCCGTCACCGTGCGCGTGGGAACAGTGGTTGTTTCCGCCAGCGCCAGATTTCCCGGTTCGGTTCCCTGCCACCATTCGAAAGAGTACGCCCTTGCGGGCTTCTCCATTTCCACGGTGAAGGTCCACACACCGTTGCACTCGGGACTGCCCGGAGGGGTGCCGGTGTAGTTGCCCAGGGGCTGCTTTACAATGACGAGAGCGATGAGCGGCAAGGCGCCCTCATTCGACAGGAAGCCCTGTGTGTCACCCGCCGCCGCCTGGTAGGATGCCAGATTGGTGGCGCCGTCCCCGTTGAGATCGCCCGCATCCGCGCCGGAGGCGCCGGAACCCAGCAACAGCGGAAAGCCCTCATATTTTCCGGGTGCGACCTGGTAGTTGGACGCCCATGAGGCGATCGCCGCGCAAAGATCCCCGCCGGGAATTTGGACTCGGCCATTGGTGATAACCATGGTGCCGGAGGTGATGGTTGGCAGTGTGCCCGAGTCCAAGTCGAGTACCGTGCCCCAGGGCGCGCAGGCTGTGGCGGCCTTGGCACCCTGTTCCAGTTCCAGTTTCGCGAATGCCATCCTTACGGCGGTGGACAGTGCCGCGCCGGGATCATCCGATGACACGTAAATCGTGTCACCCCGAGTGGATTTTCCGGCAAAACCGGTGAGCATGCCGGGCAACATCTCCTTGAGGAAGGTGAAGCCCATGCTGCCCATGAACGAATACCAGTACGCCGTGCCCCGGCTATCACCCATGGTCATGTAGGCCGCGCACATGTTGCGCATGGCGGCGTCCAACACGGGGGCGTTGTCGACCAGAAGCGACTCCATGGACGGCACGTCGAAGGTGGTGCTGCCGATGATGGGCAAGCCGGTCCATGTATTCGCCCGGCCGGTTGTAATGCTTTCAGTGATGGCAATGTAGCCGATCCCAATGCCGTTATAGGTGAGGTAGCCCGTCATATGCGCGTTGCTCACGGTCATTTCCGGCATCGGCTTGGCAAGGTTCTCGGCAAAGGCGGCGCGGATGTTGTCGACGGTTGCCTCGGGAAGGCCGTCGGGTGAGCCAGCCGGATCGAGCACCGCGTCCAGCAGTGCAAGGCGTCCCGTGTCCAGCATTCCGGTTGCCGCGTAGGTCCAGCGCGGCGTGCCGCTCGCGCCGTTGTCAGACGTGACCCAACTGGGCCCGTCCTGGCCGACGACGCCCTTGTAAGCGGCTGTTTGCGAAGTGCAGTCCGTGCTCCACAGCTCGCACCCCGTGTAGATCATCATGAGCGCGTCGAGCTGCGGCTGCATGGCCGCGGCAACCTCTTGAAGGGTGTTCCAGTTGCTGCTGTAGAGGTATGGGGCTGTCTCCTCAACGATCACCGTCCGCGTGACCTCGGCGGCGCTGTTTCCGTTCCCGTCGCCTGCGTTGTACGTGACGGTATAGGTGTCCGGCACGCCCGTGTTCACGGGGTTTCCGGTCACAATGCCGTCCGTCACGTTGCCGACGCACACGTCGCTTGCCGTCGCGCCGGCGTCCGTGTAGGACGCGCCCAGCGCGACCCGCACAGCGGCATTCCCCAAGAGCGTGATGACCGGGGGTGTCGTGTCCAGCACGTGAACGGTGCGCGTGACTTGTGCGGCATTGTTGCCGTTGCCGTCGCTCACGTTGTAGGTGATCGTGTATGTGCCCGGAACCTTCGCATTCACCGGGTTGGCGGTTACGATGCTTCCGGTAATGTCGCCTCCCGCGCTGTTCGTTGCCGTTGCACCCGCATCGGCGTAGGCGTCGCCGCACTCCATCGCAACCGACTCAGGGCCGTTCAGATGGATCACCGGCAGTGTCGAGTCCACGACACGGACGGTTCTTGCGGCCTGGGCGGCGTTGATGCCGTCGCTGGCGCCGTAGAGGACGGTGTAGGTGCCGAGCACCTGTGTGTTAACCATGTCGCCGCCGACTGTCACGGCCACAGCGGCCGCGCAGTTGTCCGTGGCCGTCGCGCCCGGTTCCGCATAGGCCGTGCCGCGGCCGACGATCATGGTGGGGGAACCGTTCAGGATTACCACCGGCGCCGTTGTGTCCACGACCGCCACCGTCCGGGTGACCTCGACGGCGTGGTTGCCGTTGCCGTCCACGGCGTTGTAGGTGACCCTGTACAGGCCCACCGCCGAGGTGTTCACGGTGTCGCCGCCCACGGTCACCGCCAGAACGGCTGCGCAGTTCGCCGCCGCGGTCGCGCCCGGCTCGGTGTAGGCACCGCCGCATTCCACGGTAACCGTCGCGGCGCCGTTGAGGGTGATCACCGGCACCGACGACCCCGGCACAGTAATTGTGCGCAACGCCTGCGCCGCTGAAAGACCATCGCTGTCAGTGACATCAAACTTGACGGTGTAAACACCGGGCGTTCTGAACGGCAACGGCCAATCGCCGGAAACCGTGACCGTGCCGGTGATGTCCCCGTCCTCCGGGTCCGTGGCCGAAACGCCCGCCATCAGTTCCTCTTTCGTAAAGGGCGTTCCGCAGCCTGCGTAGACTGTGGGCGGGGCCACGGAGATTGTCGGTGCGTTCAACACCTGCACCAGCGGGGTGCCTGCAATGCTTGGCAGCGCCGTGGTCCAGTCCTGGCCCGGCAGCAGTGTTCCCGCCGCCTGCCCCGCGCCCTCGATCAGGCGTGCCGGAGACCACGCTGTGATTCCGGCAAGCCGGACCTTGATTCCCACCCCGGTCATGGCCTGTTCTCCGGTATTGCGCACAACCACCTGCGCAAAGTAGGAGAAGTTCTTGGACGCGTCGTTTAGCGCCCTGCACTTCACCGCTCCGGAACCCGACATTGCCGAAGTCACGAAGTCCGCCTTGTTCCAGTAGCTGTCTCTGAGCCAGCCACATACCGCGGCGGGACCGGAGACAAGCTCGCCCACGGTCGGTGTGTCCACCTGTTGCCCGCTCAGAATCACGTACGGATTCGGGCGGCGCAGCACGGCGCTGTTGGTTGTGCAACCCCAAACACAGCGGGAACCGGTGCCGGTGGGCTTGTTGGTATTGTTGTAGGAATAGTTGGTGTTGTTGGCAACGAAGGTCAGCATGCCTTTTTGTGTGGGAACTGCGGTGCCCGGACCATTGAGGGCCATAATGGCGCCGCCTGCGGATGCTGTTGCCCGGACCATTGTGCCCTGCAACTTGAGCATTCCCGGAACAGCGCTGCCGCCCGCGCCGCCCGCGCCCCCATTGCCGCCGCTGCTGCCGCCCCCCCCGTTGCCGCCGCCGCCGGATTTGCCGCCCGCCCCGCCGGCACCGCCGATGGTGCCGTTGCTGGATGCGGCGGCCCCGCCTGAGGAACCATAACACTGCACGGTGCTCCCCAGGGTGCCGGCCGAACCGGCAGTGCCGGAAAGGCCAGCCATGCTTGCCGTGTCCGGTGCGTCCGCGGAAATGTCCACCGTGTTCGTAAGAGAATTGACGCCAACCGCACCAAGGATGACGGCACCGCCGCCGGCGGCGCCATGTTGTCCACTGCCGCCGGCACCACCGGCACCGCCGTTGCCACCGTTTCCACCGTGACCTTCGGCGGCCGATGTGCTGGCGGTCGCACCGGCACCGCCCGCAGATGCCGCCGGCCACGCCGGATAGGCGGGATAGCCGCTGCTTGACGAAGAAGACGTGGCTGTTCCGGCAGTGCCCGCAGCAGGATTGTTGTCACAACCGCCGCCGCCGCCGCCGCTG